>JAQVPY010000128.1 GCA_028701815.1 Bacteroidales bacterium
ACCTTCCATTTGTCGTTATGGCAGTCGTGATATCCGGTAAGCAGTGAAGCTCGTGCCGGCGCAGAAAGCATACATCCGTAAGCGTTGTTGTAACTGATGCCGTGAGCTATCAGAGAATCAATGGTCAGCGTCTGAAACTGTTGTTGACCGTAGACGGATAATAGCCCTTTGCCGAGGTCGTCGGCATAAATAAATATGACGTTAGGCTTAGGATTCTCTTTAATTTCTATATTTTTATCCTGGCAAGAAACAAAAAAGCAACTTGCGGCAGCAAAAGATGTTGCTGCCGTCAAGTTGCCTTTAATAAATTTCGAAAAGGATAACATTATTGAGCCGCAGTTGCGAGAGGAGCTGCCTGCACATATACACGTGCTGCGAGTTCTTTATCAAGCATATACAAGCCGTAGCCATTATCTTTAATCATTTTCAGGTTATTGATAATATCCTGAGCATTTTCTTCTTCTTCTACTTGTTCATCAATAAACCATTTAAGCATACTTTGTGTAGCATAATCGTTTTCTTTAGTAGCGAGAGCATAGAGGTCGTTAATCAGAGAAGTAACCTTCTGCTCATGTTTTAGAGTTTCTTCAAAAGCATCAAGTGCAGATTTCCATTCAGTAGGAACTACGTCAATTGGAGCAAGAGTAACTCTACCGCCGCGAGAAACAACGTAGTTAAAGAAAATCATCGCATGATCCTGTTCTTCTTTAAATTGAACTGCGAACCAGTTAGCTATTCCGGAATAACCTTTATCTTGACAATAAGCGGACATGGAGAGATAAAGATAGGCAGACCAGAGTTCCGCATTAATTTGGGCGTTTATAGCCTTTTCAACTTTTTTACTTAGCATAATAATTGTAGTTTTAAGTTAATAACCAAATACAAAGATATCTATTTTTTTAATCTATAAAATAAATTTATATATTTTTATATTATCGACGTTTTGTTTATTCTGTCCACAAAAAAGTGAGCATCTCCTCCCTGTAAAAAAGCACTAATATTCTGTCCGTCAAAACTTAATATTAAATCCAGCTACAAGAGCGACAAAATTTCTGCCGGTTTATCAACGATTTTCCATGCGCCGTTTGCGATGAGCTCCTCTCGAGTACGAAATCCCCACGTAACACCGACAGGTTGTAATCCCGCATTGAGGGCGGTCTTCATATCCACGTTGGAATCGCCCATATAAAGCGTTTCTTCAGCAGTTGCACCGGCGATGTTCATAATCGCATGCACCATCGTCGAATCCGGTTTAACCGGCATCATGTCGCTTTGTCCGAATTGCGCCACAAAGTGAATGTTGGGGAAGAAATATTTTAGGAGTACATCTACGCCTGCCTGGAACTTATTTGAGGCGACTGCAATCAGTACTTTTCTATCAGACAATTCTTCAAAAAGAGCAGTTATTCCATCATATACATACGTTTTATCGTGAATATGAGCCTTATAATATACCATAAATTCTTCTCTTCTCAATTCCACATAATCCTTTTGGCGCATATTTTCCGGCAGCGCGCGTTCGATAAGTTTCGAGATGCCATTTCCGACGAACTTGTTATATGCTGAAAGAGGGTGCTCAGGATATCCATTATCATGGAGCATATTATTACATGCCGTTGCAAGGTCGCCCAAAGAATTGATTATGGTGCCGTCGAGGTCGAAGATAGCGAGTCGTTTCATATATTATTTGTTATGGTTCTTTTTAGGTATTTTGGGGAAGAGTTTTCTAAAACGAAGGAGTTGTGCCGTAATCTTTCCGCCGGCGATAACTAAGGTAACGGCGAGCAATATCAACGCGAGTCCGACACATTCTCGAGGGGAGAGCCTTTCACCAAAGACTAGTATCCCTATAATGATAGCGGTAACGGGCTCCAAGGCTCCGAGTATTGCTGTCGGAGTAGATCCGATATATTTGATTGCAGTTGTTGTACATATAAAAGATATAGCCGTAGGAAAAAGTGCGAGTGCAATTACATTAGCCCAGAGATACCATTTGTCAGGCATTATTAGAGGCACACCTGAAATGAGACGTATGGCGAATACCGACATGCCGAAGACGAGCACATAAAAAGTAACCTTGAGAGTAGGCACGTCCTGTAGCTTTTTGTGGTTTACTCCGACAAGATAAAGTGCATAAGAGAGTGACGATATAAACACGAGAATAGTCCCTTTAAGGCTGAGGGTCGAGCCATCGCTATTCTTATACAGAAGCCATATTCCGCCCAATGCGCCTAAGATGCAAAGGACTGTCTGCAGTTTTATTTTTTCTTTAAAGAAGATGGTCATAATCAGGGCCACCATAATTGGGTAAACGAACAGCAGTGTTGAGGCAATCCCTGCATCCATATAATTATAGCTACCGAATAGTGTCAGTGAAGAGATTGCCATCAGAAGACCCAATAGAACCAGCGGACCCACGACACGTCCTTTTACCCTCAAATCATGTCCTCTTGATTTAAGCATAATCCACATCAGCGGGATAGCAAGGAGATATCTAAAAAACAGCACTGAGTCCGGATTCATCCCGGCCTTATAAAGAGGCAGAGCGAACAGCGGGTTCATACCATAAGTGGTAGCTGCTATAATGCCGGTAATGTAACCTTTAGCTTTTGATGTCATGATTCTGAAGCAAGCTTATCCCTGTCGCGAGGTCTCAGGTCGGTTTTTACCGCCGAAAGTCATCACGGACAGGAGAGTTTTTGCGGGTGCAAAGGTAGTGGTTTTTATTGATATATATGCCCAGCCCGATGCAATTGATATATGATCAACATTCAAATAAACGAAACGCCCATAAATCCCGTAGGGATTTCATATTAAAGTTTAAAAAACATATTACAAAACCCTGTTTATTTATCCAATTAGTCGAATTTCGTTTAACATCTGCCATTAAACTGGATGGAGATTGATTAGGAGACATGCTAATAAAAATGTGAATATGATCAGATACGCCGCCAATTGAAAAGAATTATTTAACTTTGCAAATCAAATAATTATTGATAATAACAAGATATTTCAATCATGGATAGAAGAAAGATTTTACTTGCAGTCGATCTGCAAAAGGATTTTATCGACGGCACTCTTACTGTTAAAGACGCTTACAAGGTTATCCCTATTATAAATGAGGCAAAGAAGGCTTTCGACTTCGTATATTTCACTCTTGACTGGCACCCTACCGATCACTGCTCGTTTAAGGCACAGGGCGGCTTGTGGCCTGCACATTGTGTACAGCATACTGCCGGCGCTTCTCTGCCCGACAGCGTTCTGGAGGGATTGGATGAGAGCCGGATGCGTTTCATTCTTAAAGGCTATAAATCGGATAAAGAGGAATACGGCGCTTTCTCGGAAGTCACGCCTGAAATAAGCGACATGTTCCATAAAGATGACGAAGTAGTGGTTTGTGGAATAGCTGCAGAATACTGCGTCTTGGAAACTCTTAAAAACCTTTATGGTCTCAGTCGCAAAATAGGATTTACAGTAAAAGTATTTCTAAAAGGTACCGCTAGATTCGACAGCTATGATACCGTTCTTGAATTTATGGCTGCTAACAGTATAGAACAGTATAACTTATAGTCGATAGCGATTATTTTGTATCTACCCTACTCCTTTTATTATCTTTCATTTAATCGGGATATTCGTTTTTTCGGACGCCCTGCTAATTAGACAGTTCTTCATTGGAGTTGAAGTTGTGGCATCTCTGTTTTACATTTTGAGAGAGATTATCTCTATAAAAATATAACTCCTGTAGGTGATAATTACCTTTTTTCAGCAGAAAGCCCAGGGCGGGAAGATAATAATCGTCAGGATTAAAGCCATCGACAATAAGTACATTGTATTGTTTATCCACATGTACAGTTACAGAATCATTAAGAAACGCCGGTTGTGCGGAGGTAGTCCAGTTTAACGGATTAATACAAATTGCGCTTGGGGCAAGGCTATTACTGATTGCATCGATAGAAGCCACAGTGTTATAACAAATGGTAACGCCTACATCGCCGTTGCCTTTTGCAGGCTTAATTTGTTTATATTCTGTCGTATCCGAAGCGGTTACTCCATATCCGATAACATAAGCAGCGACGAGTTGCGCAGATTGTTCCGGCGTCAGCAATTTCACAAGTTCCACCACGCATTTTGCACCTTGACTGAACCCGGCGAGGACAAAGGGGCGACTGTTGTTCATATTCTTCATATAATAGTCGAAAGCATGTGTTATATCAGCCATTGAGAGAGGAAACAAGGCTTCGACAAGCGAATCCGAACGCCAGGACTCAAGCGTTATCTGTCGATAGTACGGAGAGTAGAAATTGGCTTCTTCGCCGAATATCTCTTGTGCTAGTTCAAAGGAAGGTCGCATCGCCTCTCTGTCGCTTGCAAGCAGAGGATCGGCGTAATGCAGCGTATCGCCGATAGAATTAACTCTATCCCAGACGCAAGTAGGCAGTATATAAAACACGTCATAATCACACGTTCCGGCCTCGTTCGTTAGATTATACCACAGCTGAGGATCGGAATACGGATTTGAGTTGTTGCATCCCACAAAAATCAGCATTGTTATCAATAATATCGCATATATATTTTTCATCATTAAATCAATTATTAAAGGGGAAAGCCATGTCTCTAAGCGACAATAACACCAACAAAAACGAGGATAGCAAGAAGTAATAACACGAATCCCATAATAGCGAGGAAGGTGCCTACGCAACCGTATTTTTTATCGACATTATAAGGTCGCTCATGTGACAGCAGGGTAATCAGCAATCCTAAAAACGGAGTAAATAATAAGCTTAACAAAAAAGCCCAGGTGAAACCGATATTTCGTCGGCTTCCTATTAATCCCACCAATACGGAGAAGAAGCAACCTGAAAGAAGTCCGAAAATGATTAACAATGCCGGCATATTGTTTTTTTTTTGCAAATATAAAAATTATATTTGAATGAGATGCTTCACGACAATCTTCGATTTGACAAGTAACACAATCAAAATAATGTGTAATATATAGAAAAAAAGTATTTTTGCAATTCATTATATGAAAGCAAAGAATAGAAAAAGAAGCGACAAAATGTCAGTTAAGCACAAAAAGAAACGCAGCATTATCAATAAGATATGGCGATTTTTATGGATTACGGCAGTTAGTCTAATTTTGTTTAGTTGGATAATGGTGTTTGTCTATCGGTGGATAATGCCGCCATTGACACCACTGATGGTGGCACGTTTCAACCAACAAGTCTTTCAGAAAGGACGCGAGGTGAATTTTGAGCGTAACTATGTCAGTATTGATGCCATTGACAGCGATTTGGTCGATGCTGTTGTTGCAAGCGAAGACAATACTTTCATACATCATCATGGTTTCGACGTTACTCAACTCAAGAAAAGTTACGTTGACAATATGCGGGGACGTCATATTCGTGGTGGAAGTACCATCAGCATGCAAACTGCCAAGAATGCGTTTCTACCACATAGGCGCAGCATGTTACGAAAAGTATGCGAGGCATATTTTACGCAACTCATCGAATGGTGGTGGGGAAAGAAACGTATCATGGAAGTTTATCTCAACATTATTGAGTTTGGCGATGGTATCTATGGTTGTGAGGCAGCAGCGCAACATTATTTTGGACATTCTGCTGCAATGTTGAGCCGGCATGAAGCTGCCGAACTTGCTGCCACGTTACCCTCACCGTTAAAGCGCAATCCTGAAAATCAGACTGCATATTTTCAACAACAAACAAGTATCATTCAGGGGCGTATCGTCAAATACGGTACTGTTGCCATAGATAACGCAGCAACAATACGCAGGGCAGACAGAAAAAGTGGACAATATACAGAAACGCTCATAGATTTTATGAAGTGGTATATCGACACAAAAAGGAAGTAACGATAATTATTATTGACAAGATCCTCTCTTTTGCGGAAATTAAATATTAACTAAGAAATGGCATTGACCGGTTTAAAAAGCGAGAGTATTATACTATTAATCCCACCATTACGGAGAAGAAGCACCCTGAAATAAGTCCGAAAATGATTAACAATGCTGACATATTGTTTTTTTTTGCAAAAATACGCATTTGCCGGTGACGCAATACAAAATTACCGATTTATTTGCAATTTATTAAAAAAATAATTTAATTTTGCTTTTGTATAAAATTCTAATGGACAATTTATTATGAAAACAAAATTCTTCTCCCCTATTTTAATTCTAATCGCTGCAATAAGTAGCATTTTAGTCTCCTGCAACAATGAAACCGTAAAAAGCGCCAATCCCGCCAAATATCTCATTACCGACGATCAAATCGCCTCTATTCAATCTATTGAAGACCTCAATGGAGGTAGTTTATATTCGATGAATTATACAGCTGATTATAAGTTAGATCAGTTACTTGAATCTTCCGCCGGCAGTGTACAATCATTAGTGGAATTTGTCGC
>JAQVPY010000129.1 GCA_028701815.1 Bacteroidales bacterium
GTAACCATTTCCGTCAATTCCGAAAATGTTTTTCCTATTAATTGGACTTTCATTAAAGATTTTTTGCAAAAATAATAGAAAAAGTAGTACTTTTGTAACAAATTGTATAATTGTATGATAAAAGAGACCAAAGAATCTTTGTTATTATCGGATCTCATCACTGAGGCGATGTTGTCAAAAAAGGCATCGAACATAGTAGTACTTAATCTTCAGGGGGTTGAGAACAGTGTTTGTGATTGTTTCATAATATGCAGTGGCAACTCATTAGTTCACATTCAGACCTTAAGAGACTCCATAATACATGAGGTAAGAAAAGCGATAAAAGAAAAACCATGGCATGTTGAGGGCAATGAAAAATCGGAATGGTTGTTGATAGACTACACCGACGTCGTAGTTCATATCTTTCTCGACAAGACGAGGAAATTCTACGGCATTGAAGATTTATGGGCAGATGCCGAAATTACCTCAATAGAGGACAAACAGTAGATATGGAGACGAATAATTTAAACGACCAGAAGCGTCAGGGGATGGGACAAAACAAATTTCCTCCCAAGAAACGATTTAATTTTTATTGGATATATCTGATAATAACCCTAATTTTTATAGGGTATTTATCTTTTTTCTATACAGGGGAGTCGACAGAGACTCAATGGAAAGATTTAAAGGTGATGTTATCATCCGGTGATGTTAACAGGCTGGTGATGGTAAACAAGGAGTATGTCGAGATATATCTGAAGCCCGAGGCCGTATCCAAATATGTTAACGACGAGTCTAAGCAGATGAAGAAGGCTGTCAGAGACGTCCCTCAATTTATATTTCAGATAAGTTCGGTTGAGGACTTTGGAGAAGACATACGTGCGGCGCAGGAGAACATTCCTGAAGACCAGAAGGTATATTATGAAAGCCAGAAGCGAAAAAATTGGGCGAGCGACATAATATGGTTTATTGCGCCATTGATATTATTAGTGATATTAATGTCGATTATGTTCAAGCGTGTCGGTGGCGCAGGCGGTGCCGGCGGGCAAATTTTCAATATCGGCAAATCACAGGCGCAGCTTTTCGACAAGAACACCTCAGTCTCGATAACCTTCAAAGATGTTGCCGGCTTAGAAGAGGCCAAAGTGGAAGTTATGGAAGTCGTTGACTTTCTAAAGAATCCGAAGAAATACACTGATTTAGGGGGCAAGATACCGAAGGGGGTACTGTTAGTAGGTCCTCCGGGAACGGGTAAAACGCTGTTAGCCAGAGCCGTTGCAGGCGAAGCGAAGGTGCCGTTTTTCTCTTTGTCGGGATCCGATTTCGTTGAGATGTTTGTTGGTGTCGGGGCATCGAGGGTACGAGATCTGTTTAAACAGGCTAAAGATAAAGCTCCCTGTATAGTCTTTATAGACGAGATAGATGCTATCGGTCGCGCCCGTGGTAAAAATCTCGCCACAGGAGCCAACGACGAACGCGAAAACACTCTAAACCAGTTGCTCACCGAAATGGACGGTTTCAGCAGCAACAGTGGAGTAATCATTATGGCGGCGACAAATAGAGCCGACATATTGGATAAGGCGTTGTTACGTGCCGGTCGTTTTGACAGGCAGATCAGTGTAGAGCTACCTGATTTAAAGGAGCGTGAAGAGATATTCACAGTGCACATGCAACCGTTGAAAGTTGATAAATCCGCAGATAAGAGTTTTTTAGCCAAGCAGACGCCCGGTTTTTCCGGAGCGGACATTGCCAATGTATGTAATGAGGCGGCGCTTATTTGTGCAAGAAAGAACAAAGCTATTATTGACAAGCAAGACTTCCTTGACGCCATAGACAGGATCATAGGCGGACTTGAGAAGCGCAACAAGATAATTTCTCCCGAAGAGAAGAAGATTATCGCATATCACGAGGCCGGTCACGCCTCGGTCAGTTGGCTGTTGGAACATGCCAACCCACTGGTAAAGGTCACTATCGTACCAAGAGGCAAAGCATTAGGTGCGGCGTGGTATTTACCCGACGAGAGGAGCATTACCTCGTATGAACAGATGTTTGATGAGTTGACAACATTACTTGCGGGACGTGCTTCGGAAGAGGTAAACATCGGTTCGATATCTACCGGTGCCTTGAATGACCTCGAAAGAGCTACCAAGATGGCTTTTGCCATGGTCTCATATTACGGATTAGTAAAGGAGATAGGCAATGTAAGCTATTACGATTCCACGGGACAGTCAGATTATTCTTTTACGAAGCCATACAGCGAAAAGACAGCGGAAATCATCGACAAGGAAGTCAGCCGTCTTGTAGAGACGGGTTATTCGAGAGCAAAAGATATCATCAGAGAGAACAGGGACAAGGTGCTTCAGCTCGGCAATTTATTATTAGTACGCGAAGTAGTTTTCAGCGACGATTTACAAGATATTTTCGGTGAGCGCAAAGGAGGGACAAAAGATTTGCCTGTTTCGGCAGATTTCCGTGAGAACAGAATAGAGGGTGAGACTCCTTCAAAACCGACATCAGAAGAGAATAAGGAGTCGGAAAGCAAAAGCGAAAGCGAAGAGAAAAAATAACAAGATGGAGGTACAGCATGGAAGACAGTAAGGACAGTGTAATAAAGGACAAGATGATGAATGCCATCAGGCAGGCGACAGCATCTAAAGATGAAGCCTCTCCGACGAAGAAGTCCGACACGGCACCGGAAGGAAATCTGTTCGCCCCATGGAACAAAGAGAAAGAGATAGAATTTGTGCAGAAGTTCTCTAAGAGCGGAGGCGCTTTTATCTTCTGTGAGGACATCGCAGACCTTGTAAATAAGTTGACGCGAGCCGCAAATGCATATAATTGGCACAACATATTCTGTAACGACCTGAAGTTGCGCGAGATACTGTCGGCAGCCGGCATCGCCAACAGCGACAACATAGAAAATCAGTCGTCGATAGAAGTAGGCATGACCTCATGCGAATATCTCATAGCTCAACACGGAAGCATAGTCACCTCAACCGTTGTTGACCCTACGAAGAAACTATCTATCATCACTGACACGCATATTGTGGTAGCTCCCATCGACAAAGTCGTTCCCGATATCGGCACAGCACTGTCTTTATTGCAGGAGAAATACAGCAACTACTTGCCCGCGCAGATATCGATAATTACAGGACCGAGCAAGTCAAACAGCGTTGAAGAACAGTTTATCATAGGCGGACAAGGTCCCCACAAATTGTTTTTATTTATGGTTAACAGCAATCTTTAATATTATGAAAAATGCAGAAATGGTGGTTTTTTCCACCGACAAAGATTATCAGGCTGACATCATAGCCAACCTATTGGCTGAAGAAGGCATAGAATGTAACATTCTGAATAAGCAGGACTCCATGTACAAAATTGGAGAGATTGATGTTTATGTGGCCCAAAAAGATTATGCCACAGCTCAAGAAATCGTAAAGAAGGCAAAACTGTAGATTATCGTGAAGAAATTTATTATAAGGACGATATCTGCTGTTGTTTTTGCCGGATTGATTTTTTTGTCGTTCTTTTTAGGAAAGACCTATTCTTTTGCCCTTTTCGGTATTTTTATGTTATGGGTATTATCCGAAGCGGGCAAGTTTGCCCCCTTTAAAAGCACCTTCCGCCTCGTAATGTATTTGTTAGCAGGCGCGGCCTTCTATTTTGTCGCCGTATATGGTGCGGCAGCATATACCATGAGACAATGGGGTGCTATGATTCTGCTGTTTGTGGTCTCCGCTTTTGCCGTCATAAACATAAAACGCAGCAGTTTTCCTCCGTTTTTTATCAGAGCTGTTCTGTTCTTTTATATTACAATCCCGTTTGTCCTGTTCATGTCGCTTTTTAATTTCACGGCTATAACGATAGAAGGAAAAAGTTTCCCTGATTTCTTTTACCCGACAGTTTTCTTAAGTGTTATATGGATAGGCGACTGTTTTGCCTATATCATAGGCAGCATAACCGGTGGAAAGCACAAGATGGCTCCTGTTATCTCCCCGTCCAAGAGTTGGGAAGGCTTTATAGGGGGCTTTGTGATGGTAGTCGCGAGCGTTCTCATTTTTAGATATTTTATTCATATCGAGAGCTACCTTTTCTGGATGTTGTTCGTCATTATTGCATACCTGTTTGGCACGTGTGGAGACCTTTTGGAATCGTCTTTAAAACGCCACGTCAGCATCAAAGATTCAGGAAAATTTCTTCCGGGTCACGGTGGCGCTTTCGACAGATTCGATTCCTTTATCCTTGCGATACCTTTTATTATATTACTATTATTATCATTTCTATCATGAAGATTCATAAAGAAGGAAAAAAGATATTATTTTATGGCCCGATTACTATACTGATATTAATAATCATATTTTTTGTCATAGTAAGCGTGCGCAAACCATGGGAGATATGTGTACTTGTCGCTGTCACCCTTGGAGTCATAGGGCTTTTATTTTTTTACAGGCATCCTTCGCGGAGGGTTGTCCCTGACGACAAAAGCATCTATATCCCCGCCGATGGCAAAATTGTCGCCTGCGAAAAAGTTGTCGAGAAACATTTTTTCAACGACGAGCGCATACAAGTCTCTATTTTCATGTCGTTATTCAACGTACATGTGAATTGGGTCCCCGCCACAGGCAAGGTTATTTGGAAAAATCACAAGGACGGAAGCAACTACCCCGCATATAATCCGAAAGCATCAGAGTTAAACGAGATGTGTCAGACAGTAATAAAACTCGACAACGGGGATGAAATCATGATCACCCAAATAGCAGGGCTGGTAGCAAGGAGGGTGGTAAACAGGAAGGAAGTCGGCGAGACCGTAAAACAGGGCGAAGAGTTAGGCATCATAAAATTCGGGTCACGCGTAGATGTCTTTCTCCCGACAAGTTATAAGATCGAAGTTAATATGGGGCAGCCTGTAAGGGCTATAAAGACTGTCCTCGCAAAAATATAAAGAGATGGAAAACAAAATCACTGCTATAACCATGAAAGGGTTATGGTCTTTTATTGACATCAACTGGACAAAGATTGATCCGTCGGTAAATATCCTGATCGGGGAAAACGGCACAGGCAAAAGCACTCTGATGAATGCCATTTACGCGCTGCTTAAAAACCCATGCCCTATCAATAAAGACTTTTATGCCGATTATATCTCGATTAAAATCGGCGACAAGGAGATACGTTCCGACATAGAACAGCCTGAGTTATCACCTTTTCTTGTTGAGAAACTTAACAAAGAAGAGGACATCTTCTCATACGTATCGGACAAATTTAATCTGATGCAGAACACCGATGCCACAAAGATACCCGACGACATGATGAAATTTCGTGACACCATCAATAAGCTATTCAGTAAAGCACATAAAAAGATAGAGTTCAGTGACAAGGGCGGTTTTTTAATTCGCGACGACAAGCAGATGATTGTGGATCCCGAGAAGCTGTCGTCCGGAGAAAAAAAGATGCTGATATTCCTATACAAAGTATATCTGTCTAATAAACGACCATTTGTGTTTTTATTAGACGAGCCGGAGTTGTCGTTGTCTATTAAATGGCAGCAATATCTTATTGAGATACTGCTCGACTTCAATCCCAATTGTCAGTTGTTTATAGTAACACATTCACCAAACATAGCAACACGCGGATGGATGGATAAAGTTTCATTTATTGAGGACTGCATAACCAACTTATGATCGACTTAAGTAATATCGAGCAGAGGACAACTCGAGAGGACTTTTATAAGGAATCCGCCGAAGGTTTCGCTACATCCGCCTTTATGCAGAGGGCAGATGCGGCCGTGCATGTAGAAGGACTGACAGACATACCGTTCTGGAAAGAGGTCTTCAAGCACTTTTTCCCCGACAAGAAGTTTTATTTTATTGCTTATTCGAGATGTTATGAGTCGGATTCGGATGGTGTTACAAATAGCGCGGTTATGGCCAGCGGCTCTACTCATTGTCTCAACTACGCTCCATATCTGTCGAAGCGTTTTTTCATTTGTATCGACAGTGATGAAAGATACTTGACGGGCGAAATAGGAATTAATATCAATAGATATATTTTCCAGACATATACTTATTCCATTGAGAACCATTACTGTTATGCGCCAAAGCTGAATTTCGGGTGTGTGCTCGCCGCGGGCGTAGACATACGGACCTTTTTGCCGATATTTAAATCCAAGATCTTTGACTTCGAGGTATTTATGAAAGATTTTTCCAACATCATATATGAGTTGTTTTTATGGCATCACTCTTTAGCTTTTACTTCTGACGACGAGTTAAATGTTATGGCTTTCAACAATATCATCACCACCCGTGGCAAAATTGCAGCATGGCAGACGAAAAATAACGGTGAGGAGATTTTAAGGAGGCTACGAGACAGGG
>JAQVPY010000130.1 GCA_028701815.1 Bacteroidales bacterium
AGAAGAGGAGGACAATGGGATAAACATTTATCCTAATCCTACAGATGGTGAGTTGACGATAGAGATAAGCGATTACAGGGGTGAGGTACAGGTGAGCGTAATAGATAACAGCGGCAAACTTTGTGCCATATTATCGAAGCTATTGACAAAATCTGAGAGAAAAATATTCTTAGACTTAGAAAGTTATCCTGCCGGAGTATATTTTATCGTTGTCAAAAAGCAGGGGACATTTTATACAGAGAAGGTTGTGATACGGTAAAGGCAGGGCTCTTTCACAAGATATAGTTATTATTCATTTCAAAAAAATTTCCAATATTATCATTGAAATAAAACTTTATTGTATTTTCGCAGTAATAATATAAATTATCGACTTATGGCAGAAAATTATAATCCTATTGAAAGGATACCTGTAACTGTTTATAAAGACAAGTTAACTGCTTCTAAAGCAGTCGCTGAAGAAATTGCAAGTCTTATCCGTAGAAGAGCCGCCGAAAGCAAGAAAGCTGTATTAGGGCTGGCTACCGGTTCATCTCCTATCAAAGTGTATGACGAGCTCATACGTCTTCACAGAGAAGAGGGTTTGAGTTTTAAAAATGTTATAACCTTCAATCTCGACGAATATTACCCCATGCAACCTGACGACCGCGAAAGCTACGTCTATTTTATGAACACCCATCTCTTCAACCATGTAGACATCGACAAGAAAAATGTTCACATTCCCTGTGGCACACTCGAGGAAGGTGAGATAGAAAAGTTCTGCGATGACTATGAAAACGCCATAGAAGACGCCGGCGGCATTGACTTGCAGCTCCTCGGCATTGGCAGAACGGGTCATATAGGCTTTAATGAACCCGGGAGCCAGATATTTTCGAGAACACGTGAGATAACGCTTAATACCATTACCAAAACCGACGCGGCTCCGGCGTTTAACGGGATAGAAAACGTTCCGTCAAAGGCGCTTACCATGGGTATAGGGACTATCATGCAGGCTCGCAGAATAGTTCTTCTTGCCTGGGGCGATAACAAAGCCGAAATTATTAAAGAAACCGTTGAAGGAGCGATCAGAGAATATGTTCCTGCAACATTTCTGCAAAGACATCATAATGTAGAATTTGTTATTGACGAGCAAGCAGCATCGCAACTGTCGAGAACGGTATTTCCATGGCTTTTCAGAGACTGTCAGTGGAACAACCGACTTATTCGTAAGGCAGTAGTTTGGCTCTGCAATAAAGTTGATAAATCCATATTAAAGCTTACCGACCGCGATTATATCGACAACGGCATGAGCAGATTATTGCAACTGTTTACCTCATCATACGATCTTAATATCAAGATGTTTAATGAGTTGCAGCACACCATCACCGGTTGGCCAGGTGGTAAGCCCAATGCGGACGATTCACAGCGACCTGAAAGGGCTGTACCTTATCCTAAGCGTGTCATTGTTTTCAGTCCTCACCCCGACGACGACGTAATTTCCATGGGTGGTACCCTCGCCCGTTTAGTCACCCAGGGACACGATGTCCATGTCGCCTACCAGACTTCCGGCAGTATTGCCGTCTTCGATGATGACGTCATCAAATATATGGATTTTATGGAAAACTCCGCCGAAGAGCTTGACATTTCTAACAAGGCCCTCGATATTATACACGAAGTAAGAGAAGACATAAAAAACAAAAGATCAGGAGAAATAGACTCTAAAGCCGTAAGTCATCTTAAAGGGATGATACGTAAAAGCGAAGCTACTGCCGCATGTCGATTTATTGGTGTAAAAGACGAAAACATTCACTTTCTGCAGATGCCGTTCTACGAGTCGGGTAAAGAAGAAAAGAACGATTTGACTGACACCGACATCAACCTGATTAAATGTCTTTTACAAGAGGTCAGACCTCATCAGATTTATGCCGCCGGAGACTTAAGCGACCCGCATGGAACACATAAAATATGCTTTGACGCTATTCTTGCTGCTCTCCGTCAGCTTAAAGATGAGCCATGGCTCAAAGATTGTTATATGTGGCTGTACCGCGGTGCCTGGCAGGAATGGAATCTCGACGAAGTAGACATGGCAGTTCCTCTAAGTCCCGACGAAGTAATAGTCAAAAGAAAAGCTATCTTCAAACATCAGACACAAAAAGATGAGATGCCGTTCCCCGGCGCCGACAGAAGGGAGTTCTGGCAGCGCGCAGAAGCCAGAAATCATGCTACTGCCGTCTTGTACGACAAAATCGGATTAGCCGACTATCAGGCTATCGAACTGTTTGTTAAATATGACCCCCTGAAATAAATGCTCGAAAGATTCATCTCCTTTGCTTCCTCTCACTCCCTTCTTAATAAAGAAGATAAGATTTTGCTGTCGGTTAGCGGTGGCATTGACTCAGTAGCATTGTGCAAACTCTTTAAAAAAGCAGAGATCCCTTTCGACGTAGTACATTGCAACTACCACCTTCGCGGAGAAGAATCAAACAGAGACGAGGCGTTCGTAACAAATCTGTGTAAAGAGTGGGATATTAAGCTGCATATTGTTCATTTTGACACTAATGATGTCGCTGTTTCTGAAAGACTGTCAATAGAAACGGCTGCACGGAATCTCCGTTACGACTATTATCAGAAGCTTTATGAACAATACGGATACAATAAGATTGCTACCGCCCACCATCTTAACGACCAGGCGGAGACATTCTTCGTAAATCTGCTGAGAACTACCGGAATAAATGGTATCTGCGGAATCCCGCTCTGCCGCCCGCTGTCGTATTCCAACAGCAACTGCAAAATCATCCGCCCTCTGATGTTCGCAAGCAGAAAGGATATTGTCGAATATACTAAAGACCTTTCTTTTGTCTTCGACTCTACCAATTCTTCTGACGATTATCTGAGAAACCGCATCAGACATCACGTCATCCCCGAACTCGAAGCTATTAGAAACAATTTTCCCGAAACGCTTCAAAAATCGATGACACAATTCGGATATACCCGCGACTTCGCTACCAGGGTCATAAAAGACTTCTTCCAGCAGGAACAATCAACCGGCGGAACCATTATTCCGGTGCCCCGCAATTACTCGGAGACTGAATTATGCGGATATCTGTATTTCGCGTTGTATGAATTCGGCTTCAATCTCACTCAGATACAAGACATTGCAAAATCAGCCGCCTCTTCAGGAGCCTTGTTTTTCAGTAAAGCTAACATGCTTCTCGTAGACAGACAAAAGTTGATAGTAAGGCCTGTCGTCCAAACAAACGACGAAGAGATTGCCCCCAAACTCTCTTTTACAGTACTTCATAGAAAAAAGACTGATATTATCCCCAACGACCCGAACGTCGCCTGGCTCGATTACGACAAACTCGTCTTCCCTCTTTCTGTAACAAAAAAAGGCGACGGCGACTATTTTTTTCCACTCGGAATGACTAAAAAGAAAAAACTTAGCGACTTCTTTATAGATATGAAATTTGACCAATTCACAAAAAGTATTACCTTTGTTCTTCGTTCAGGAAATGGAGACATCGCCTGGATTGTCGGTCATAGAATTGATGATCGCTATAAAATTGACAACCAAACCGTTAATATATTAGAGGTTCGATTGGATAAATAATTGGCTCTTATTTTTTTTGTGACAAAAACTTTTAAAAAAGTACTTTTTAACCTTAAAAAAAGTCTTTTGCGTTGTTAAACTTTGTTAATTAAAAATTTTTATGAATTTGAAGAAATTTTTATCGGTTTTCGTTTTTTCATTAACTTGCTTTTTTGCCGTAGCGCAGATACAGGAGCCCGTTAAATGGGCTTTCAGCTCCGAAAAGGTTAGTGACACAGAATACAACATAATCCTTAAGGCAACAATTGATGCAGGGTGGCATGTTTATTCTCAAAATATCCCGGATGATGGCATGGGTCCAATCCCTACATCATTCTCTTTTGAAGAATCCAAAGACTTTGAGCTTGTAGGAATAACTATAGAACCGACACCTGAAGAAGAATACGACCCGAATTTTGAGATGACCTTGAAATATTTTTCCGGCGAAGCCGTATTTATTCAACCCATAAAAATTTTAAACGGGAAAAGCGTTGCCGTTAAAGGAAGTCTCGAATTTATGGCATGTGATGACACGCAATGTTTAGCTCCGGCAACGGAAGACTTCGAGGTACTTGTCATTGGGGAGGCGGAAGATGAAGAAACCGTCACCGCTGCAGCTGATAAAACCGACAGCCCCAAAAAGAAATCCTCCCTCTGGAAGATATTCTGGTTAGGAGTCGCCGGCGGGCTTATTGCCTTGGTCACACCTTGTATTTGGCCTATGATTCCTATGACTATCAGCTTTTTCCTCAAATCAGCGGAGAAAAAAGGTAAAGGTATCAGAAATGCTATTTACTACGGTTTATCAATCATTATCATTTATGTCGCCTTAGGTCTCGGCATAACGCTGATTTTCGGCGCCGATGCTCTTAATGCCCTTGCCACAAACCCGTGGTTTAACGTAATCTTCTTCCTGATTCTTGTACTTTTTGCCGCATCGTTCCTCGGCGCCTTTGAACTGACTCTCCCTTCCAAATGGGTCAACAAAATGGATGCTAACGCCGACAAGAAAAAGGGCTTTTTAGGAATTTTCTTCATGGCTTTTACACTTGTTCTCGTTTCATTCTCCTGTACCGGTCCTATCATAGGAACCTTACTTGTTGAAGCTGTCGTCAGCGGCGTTATGGCACCGTTGGTAGGTATGGTCGGATTCTCTTTTGCCCTCGCATTACCATTTACACTCTTCGCCATATTCCCGTCATGGCTCAGCAATATGCCTAAATCCGGCGGCTGGATGAATTCCGTAAAGGTTGTACTCGGATTTCTCGAACTCGCGCTGGCTCTTAAATTTTTGTCCATTGCAGACCTTACAATGCACTGGGGTATCCTTGACCGCGAAACCTTCCTCGTGCTCTGGATTGTTATCTTCGCAATGCTCGGCTTCTATCTCCTCGGCAAGATGAAATTCAAAAATGACAGCGACGTTCCGTATATCTCAACATTCCGCCTGTTTTTAGCTCTCATTTCTTTAGCCTTCGCCCTGTATATGGTACCGGGTCTCTGGGGCGCACCGTTGAAAGCCATTTCAGCTTTCTCACCACCTATGCATACTCAGGATTTTGACTTGAATAAAATTATCCGCGAAAATTCGCAGACAAATGTTGTCTCCTCTAATGAAATAAATTCCGGCACCGCCACAGAGCCTTCTATCTGCTCCGAACACCCGAAATATAGCGACTTCCTTCATATCCCCGACGGATTGAAAGGCTATTTTGACTATGACGAAGGTCTCGAATGTGCCCGCGCTCTGAATAAACCCGTATTTATAGACTTCACCGGTCACGGCTGCGTTAACTGTCGTAATATGGAGGTTGCAGTATGGATCGACCCTGAAGTTCGCAGACTCCTCGAAGAAGAATACGTAATTATTGAACTCTTCGTCGACGACAAAACCCCTCTCAACCCCGATGATGTACTCGAAGTGGAAGTAAAAGGCAAAACAAAAACCCTGAAAACTATTGGCAGTAAATGGAGCCACTATCAGGCAACCAAATTCGGCTCTAACGCTCAACCGTATTATATCCTGCTCGATAATAACGAACAACTGCTCGCCGATCCGTATGTCTATGACACCGACCCGCAAAAATTTATCGAGTTCCTTAAAAAAGGATTAGAAGAATTTAAAAACCGATAACCCGATGATTGTCGTTACCGGTGCCTTTGGATTTATTGGAAGCTGTTTGATTCACAAATTGTGCAGTCAAACCCTCTATAATATCGTCGCCGTCGATGTACTTAACGACCCGATAAAATTAAAAAATGTCTCCGGTTGCCCTTTCTATCCTATCGCTATAGATAACCTGTTCTCGTGGCTCGACGAAAACCATGAAAACGTTAAATGTGTTGTCCACCTTGGAGCTAATTCCGATACAACCGAATTTAATCGCTCCCTCCTTAATAAAGTAAATACTGACTATACCAAGTCCGTATGGGAGAAATGCTCACAATACGCAATACCGCTTATTTATGCCTCTTCTGCTGCCACTTATGGCAAAGGAGTTAATGGTTACGACGATGATGTCAACCTCATCCCGGAACTGCAACCACTGAACCCCTACGGCGAGTCCAAACAGGATTTCGACAAATGGGCAATCCAACAAACAGAAACCCCTCCTGCATGGTACGGTCTCAAATTCTTTAATGTCTACGGTCCTTATGAATGTCATAAGGTGAGAATGGCCTCCGTCGTCTATCACGCCTATAACGAGATTAAGGCCACAGGCAAAATGAAACC
>JAQVPY010000131.1 GCA_028701815.1 Bacteroidales bacterium
GAGTGGAAGGTAAATGTTTATGGACAGGGTAAGTCGTGGATTGATGCGGGACTCCACCCCCGGGCTGTAACTCGCGATCTCGACTGGGGTGTGAAAGTGCCTCTGAAAGAAGCCGAGGGGAAGGTTTTATATGTATGGTTTGACGCACCTATCGGCTATATCTCCGCAACTAAAGATCTAACTCCCGAATGGGAAAAATATTGGAAAGATAAAGATACGAGACTCATACATTTTATCGGAAAGGATAATATCGTGTTCCACTGTATCATATTCCCGTCGATGTTGAAGGCTGAAGGGTCTTATATTCTCCCTGATAATGTGCCCGCTTTCGAATTTTTGAATCTCGAAGGCGACAAAATTTCCACGTCTCGCAATTGGGCGGTGTGGCTTCATGAATATCTGCGGGATTTTCCAAACAAGCAGGATGTGTTGCGCTATGTGTTGACGGCAAATGCGCCGGAGACTAAAGATAACGATTTTACATGGAAGGATTTCCAGACTAAAAACAACAGTGAACTTCTTGCCATCTTCGGCAATTTTGTAAACAGGACGATGGTACTCACGCAGAAATATTTCGATGGCATTGTCCCTGCCCGCGGCGAGCTTACGGAGCTTGACAGGGAGACCATGAAAGAGATAACAGCTATTCCTCAACGAGTTGCAGTCGACCTCGATAATTTTAAATTCAGGGATTCTCTGAGCGATATGATGAGTCTCGCCCGTTTGGGTAATAAATATCTTACCGAGACTGAACCGTGGAAAGTCTATAAGGAAAATCCGGAGAGGGTTAAGACGACATTGAATATCGCTCTTCAGATTTGTGCCAATATGGCTAGCGTTTGCGAACCGTTTTTGCCTTTCACTTCCGAAAAGATATTTAAGATGGTTTCTCTCGAGCATAAGATGTGGAAAGATGCAGGCGATGTAAATCTGCTTGCAGAAGGGACTCGTCTCGGCACGGTAGAGATGCTTTTTGACAGGATTGAAGATGAGGCTATAGAAAAACAGGTCGACAGGCTTATTGAAACCAAGAAACGTAATGAGGCCGAAAAGCAGGTAGAAGTCAAACCTCAAAAGCCCGAAACCACTTTCGACGATTTCTCCAAGATAGATTTAAGGACGGGGGTTATCCTCGCTGCCGAAAAGGTTGCCAAGGCCAACAAATTGTTAAAACTCACCGTAGATACGGGAATCGACAAGCGTATTGTCGTCTCGGGTATTGCTCAATATTTTTCTCCTGAAGAGGTGATAGGAAAGCAGGTGTGTATTCTTGTTAATTTAGCTCCAAGGATGTTAAAGGGAATTGAGTCGCAGGGCATGATACTGATGGCGGAAGATGCCGACGGAAAGCTGAGTTTTGTGTCTTCTGTGGATAAGATAGCTCCGGGGAGCGAAATAAAATAACTTCTTTATACTGTTTTCCTGACAATAATAGAAGATTCAATATCGGCATTAAGTCGGAGCAGTTGTTTTGCAGAAGCTCTGAACAAAGCTATTTCGAGGAATCCGTGTGTCCCGAAAAGGGCTACGAGTTGTGTCTCTTTAGTGTCTTTTCCAAAAGGGCAATAGCGGTCGGATATCTTATCGGTGCTAATTCTCGGAGATATTATTATTTCAAAATGGTTTTCGCCGATAAAATTGTAGAAGTCTTCCTTTGATATATCTATTATAGCATTGTCATATTCGTCATTATATATAACGTGTCCCACTATTTCATTTTCACTTATCACTGTATGACGGAAATCTTTGATTGCTGTCGCGAAATTTTCGGTTTCATCGGCTATTTCACTGATATCTTTATTTAAGGCTATTGAGATAGCGGCCTTTGCGAGGGAAATACCTTCTTTGAGTCGATAAATTTTTTCGGGTTTGGAGCTAAATATGAGAGAGAACAGACCGTTGTCGGTACCAATAAAATAGTGGTTGTTAAAAATGGCGGCGGAAAATAGGGTGGGAGGTGCGCCTACATCAATAATATGAATAGTTCCATAGGGGAAGTAATTACATGCGTTTTTAGTAACGAATGCAGCTTCTTTATAGTTGAAAGGCTTGATATTGTTGGATATGTCAATGATAATAGCGTCATCGTTTAATTCTGTCAGCAGTGAGCCTTTCAGAGCGGCGATGTGGTAGCCGTTTATACCATAATCAGTGGTTAAAGTAATTATCCGTTTATTCATTAAATTTTTTTTTGTGAAAGTAAAAAAAAATATACCTTTGTAATTAGTTACAAAAGTAATAAAAAAATTAAAATATAAAGAATGGAAGAAAGCATTTTCAGCCTTTCGAATTATGAACCTATAGAAATATATGGTCCTAACGATGCGTATTTGAAGAAGATGAAGGATCTTTTCCCGAAGATAAAAATAATCGCTCGCGGTGAGTTGATAAAGGTTATTGGCGCAGAGGGTGACAGGCTTGCCTTTGAGCAATATATTGATATGTTGCTTCTTCAATTGGACACAGTAGGGAAGATAACGGAGCAGGATCTTTTAGATTGTGTAAACAGGGGGAAAGAGGAGAAGTTGTCGGATTCGGCCGGTAATGGCGACTTAATATTATATGGTCACAACGGCAATATGATTACGGCGCGTACACCTAATCAGCGGGAGATGGTCAAGGCCATGGACGCCAATGACTTGTTGTTTGCGATTGGGCCTGCCGGTTCAGGAAAAACGTTCACCGCGGTAGCATTAGCTGTAAGGGCGTTAAAAAATAAGGAGATACGGCGTATTATTCTCACGCGTCCGGCTGTGGAGGCGGGGGAGAATCTCGGATTTCTTCCTGGGGATTTAAAAGACAAGCTTGATCCTTATTTGCGTCCTTTATATGATGCGTTAAATGAGATGATCCCATCACAAAAGTTAAAAGCCTATATGGAAGACGGTACCATTGAGATAGCGCCATTGGCCTTTATGCGGGGCCGAACGTTGAACCATGCTTATGCTATTCTCGACGAGGCTCAGAATGCCACCGATAAGCAGTTGAAGATGTTTCTTACCCGTATGGGTGAGTTCTCCAAGTTTATCATCACGGGAGACGTTACGCAGATTGATTTGCCGAAGAAATCGAATAGCGGGCTATTGAATGCTCGCAGAATTCTTGATGGTATCAACGGCATAAGTTTCGTCCAGTTAGATGAAAAAGATATCATCCGTCATAAGTTAGTGACAAAAATAGTGAGGGCTTATGAAAAGCATGAGTCCGATGAAGAAAGGATAGATTACGGACAATATAATTATATAAAATTATGACAAATATTTTGTTATCAACAAGTTTGAAGTTGAAAGACATTAAAAATGTTTACCATGGAAAGGTAAGGGATGTGTATAACATCGAAGACAAATATCTATTAATGATAGCCACCGACAGAATTTCCGCATTTGATGTGGTTTTACCCGAAGGGATTCCTTACAAGGGACAGGTTTTGAGCCAGATAGCCTCTATGTTCCTTGATTCGACGGAAGACATCCTGCCCAACTGGAAGATTGCCATGCCGGATCCGACGGTCACTTTTGGAATTTTATGTGATCCTTTTAAGGTTGAGATGGTTATAAGAGGATATCTCACGGGACATGCATGGAGGGAATATAAAGAAGGTAAAAGAATGCTTTGTGGTATTCCCTTGCCCGAAGGGATGAAAGAGAATCAGAAGTTTGATGAGCCGATAATAACGCCTACGACTAAGGCTATTGAGGGTCATGATGAGGACATTTCGAGGGAAGAGATAATAGCTGCAGGGCTTGTTTCGGAAGAGGATTACATTCAGCTTGAAAATTATACGCGGAAGTTATATGCACGCGGGTGTGAGATTGCCGACAAGCGTGGATTAATACTTGTAGATACCAAATATGAATTTGGAAAGAGTGAGGGAGAGATTTATCTGATAGATGAAATTCACACTCCCGATTCGTCGAGATATTTTTACAAAAGCGGATATGAAGAATGTCTGGCTACAGGGACACAGCCGAAGCAACTGTCCAAAGAGTTTGTGAGGCAGTGGCTTATGGACAATGGGTTCAGCGGACAGGAGGGACAGAAGATACCATATATGTCGCCGGAATTTGTGAAAAGTGTCAGTGATAGGTATATTGAGCTCTTTGAACATATTACGGGTGAAAAATTCGGCAGGGTTGATTTAACCGATATCGAGAAGAGGGTTGAAGATAATATTACAAAATTTTTAGATATTTACTTGCACAGGTAATAATATTTAATATACCTTTGTAAAGAATGACTATTAATAATGAGTTTATGACAGATTGTTCAGGATATTCTCTTCATGAATTATTGAAGGATATTTTCGGTTTTGACAGTTTCAAGGGGGATCAGGAGGCTATAATAAAGAGCGTTCTTGACGGTCACGACACTTTTGTTATCATGCCGACGGGTAGCGGTAAGTCTATGTGCTATCAGTTGCCGGGCATTATAAGCAAGGGTACGGCCATTATTATTTCTCCTTTGATTGCCTTGATGAAGAATCAGGTAGATGCCATACGTAATTTTGGACAGGAAAAAGGAATAGCTCATGTTATGAATTCATCACTTTCAAAAGCCGAGATGGCAGAAGTTAAACAGGATATCCTTGATGGGAAGACCAAGTTGCTTTATGTGGCGCCGGAATCTCTTACAAAAGACGACAAGGTAGATTTCTTTAAGAACATTCCCATTTCATTTTATGCGATTGATGAGGCGCATTGTATTTCTGAATGGGGACATGATTTCCGTCCCGAATACAGACGTATCCGTCCGATAGTAGATGCTATAGGGCAGAAGGTGCCGATTATAGCGCTTACGGCTACTGCTACGCCAAAGGTCCAGCAGGATATCATGAAGAACCTGTGTATGACGGATGCCAATCTGTTTAAGACGTCGTTTAACAGACCGAATTTATATTATGAGGTACGGCCCAAAACAAAAGATGTCAACAAAGAGATCGTCAAATACATAAAAAATAATTACGGGAAATCGGGAATTATTTATTGTCTGAGTCGGAAAACTGTTGAAGACATGGCAGAATTGCTTGTTGCCAACGGTATTAAGGCGTTGCCGTATCATGCGGGTTTGGAATCGTCGGTTAGAAAGAGCAATCAGGACAAGTTCCTGATGGAAGAGATCGATGTTATTGTAGCCACTATCGCTTTCGGTATGGGTATTGACAAGCCCGATGTGCGTTTTGTAATACATTATGATATGCCGAAGAGTCTTGAGGGCTATTATCAGGAGACCGGCAGGGCTGGTAGAGATGACGGCGAGGGAAATTGTATCGCTTTTTATTCGTATGAAGACATTTTACGTCTTGAAAAATTTATGAAAGGCAAGCAAGTCGCCGAGAAAGAGATCGCCGCTCAGTTGCTGCAGGAAACGGTTGCATACGCAGAGTCGACGATCTGTCGCCGGAAGTTACTGCTACATTATTTTGGTGAGACTTACGAGGAAGATAATTGTCATAATTGTGACAATTGTCTTAAGCCTAAGGAGACATTTGATGCGCAGGACGATCTTGTACTCGTATTAGAGACAATCTCTGATATCAAGGGGCAATTTAAGGATTCCTACGTGATAAATATTATTACAGGGAATGCCAATGCTGTTATAAAGCAGTGCAAGCATAATAAATTAGCCTCTTTTGGCAAGGGCATGGATGAGGGGGAAAAATATTGGAGCAGTGTTATCCGTCAGGCCCTGGTATCCGGATTTATTGTGAAGGACATTGAAAATTACGGGCTGTTAAAGGTTAGCGATAAAGGCAACGAATTTCTTGAAGAGCCGTATCCCGTTATGTTTACGAGAATAGAGTCCGTTGATGAAGATGCTGACGAATATATGCAGGGGGGCGGGGATCTTAAATCGGGGTCGTGCGACAAGGTGCTATTTTCCTTGTTGAAGGATCTCCGTAAAGATATTTCCAAAAAGGAGAAGCTTCCTCCATTTATCATCTTTCAGGATCCTTCATTGGAAGATATGTCTATTCAATATCCTATAAAGATGTCGGAACTCGTCAATATTACCGGAGTGGGGCAGGGCAAAGCTCAGAAATATGGTAAGCCGTTTTTAGACCTTATCAAGGTATATGTTGAAGAAAACGACATCATCCGTCCTAACGACATGGTGGTAAAATCCGTTGTGGGCAACAAGTCGGCATTAAAAGTGTATATCATACAAAGTATTGATAGAAAGGTCGACTTGTATGATATCGCCGAGGCAAAATGTATCGAATTTGAAGATCTGCTTACGGAGATGGAGAGTATTGTAGCTTCGGGAACAAGGCTTA
>JAQVPY010000006.1 GCA_028701815.1 Bacteroidales bacterium
CGCCGACGTCATCAATGAACTCGATTTGCACCTCTATGATTATGTGTTCGTGGAAAAAGGTGGCGAGATCATACCTAAAATTACCGGCGTGGACTTGTCGAAACGGAAACCGGATAGCAAGAAGATTGAGTTTGTTACACATTGCCCCGTATGTGATACCCTCCTCGTCAGAAATGAAGGCGAAGCCGCTATCTATTGCCCTAATTCCGATAATTGCCTCCCACAAATAAAAGGTAGAATCGAGCATTTCGTCTCCCGTAAGGCTATGAATATTGACAGCCTTGGGGAGGAAACAGTGGGACTCCTTGTAGATAAGGGACTTGTGTCTAATATCGCCGATTTATACGATCTGAAATATCAAGATGTCCTCGGCGTTGAGAAAGTTATTGTCGATGAGGATAATAACGCTGTAAAAAAGATCAGCCTGAGAGAAAAATCATCGGAAAATATCATCTCCGCAATAGAACAATCTAAAAACGTGCCCTTCCCACGAGTGCTCTTCGCCCTCGGTATCCGTCACGTGGGTGAGACGACTGCAAAAAAACTTGCGAAACATTTTATAAATATAGATGCAATTATCAACTCCTCTTTTGAAGAACTGATAAATTGCGACGAAATAGGAGAGATAATTGCTAATTCGATTATCAACTATTTACATAACCCCTATAATTTAGTTATTATCCAAAGATTGAAATCATTCGGATTACATTTTGATATTGGCGGTACTATTAATAAACAAACCCCTGCCGACATCCATTCTAAACTCTCCCTCGAAGGTAAAACAGTTGTCGTCTCAGGCGTGTTTAAAAATTTCAGCAGAGAGGGCATAAAAGAAGCTGTGGAAGCCCTCGGCGGGAAAATTGCATCATCGGTATCGAGTAAAACCGACTATATTATTGCCGGAGATAATATGGGGCCCGCTAAATTACAAAAGGCTAACGAATTAAATATCACGGTGCTCTCGGAAGACGATGTCTTTTAAATGTTAATTTTTTCGTCCTCTTATGATTTTATTAAAAAAAGTTGTATCTTTGCAACCGCAATTTTGGCGGGGTAGCTCAGTAGGTTAGAGCGTCGGATTCATAACCCGGAGGTCACGAGTTCAATTCTCGTCCCCGCTACATCTTTCCAAAACACATCCTTTTTCCGCTAAATTAAGTTTGTCGCTTTTAATATTCGTAATAAAAAACGTACCTTTGTCATTGATTTGAATTTGTCATTATAAGATGAAGTATAACAGCAGCGCAAATAGAACGGCTATATTCAGAATAGCGATTTTTTCTTCTTTGATTATCGCCTTTTTGGAGTTGCCCATGTTTTATTTTCTTAACAGACAAGAGCCTTTCCATTTCGGGATGTCCGTCCTCTTCTTCATCATTCTGATTCTTTCTATTTGGGCTTTAAATCTCATCCTTATATCCATAACGGAGAGACACCCCCGTTTTAATAAGACGTGGATACGCTTTGCCTTAAGTTGTATCGTAGGTGCCTTTTATGTGTTTCTCGCATATAGAATTCTTTCAGCAGAAGTCTTCGCTATAGATATCAAAAGACCTATGCTGATTTTTATCCTCGTGTCTCTGTTTACAATGAATTTTATCGTCCTTCGAATAATTATCATTCAGACTAAAAAGTCTCGGACTGAAGCGGAACTCTCGGATCTGAGAATACAACAGCTGGAGGCGCAACAGCAAAATCTCGCGAAACAATTGCAGCCGCATTTCCTTTTCAATTCTCTTAGCACACTCAAATCTTTGATAAGAACTAATCCGGATCTCGCTGAAGAATACCTCGTGAAGTTGTCGGGCTTCCTTCGCTTTTCAATCTCCGCTAACGGTAATAGCGTGATATTATTAGACGAAGAATTGCGCTTTACCAGTTATTATATCGACTTACAGCAGATCCGTTTTGAAAACACTTTTTTCTGCGATGTGTCTGTCCCTGATGAAATACGCTACAACTCCACCGTGCCTGTTTTTTCAGTACAGACTTTAATAGAAAACGCTATTAAACATAATTCTCATACTGAGAGTAATCCATTGAATATTAAAGTTTATGTCTGCGACGACTTTTTAATCGTATCGAACAATAAAATCCCCATCGTCATGAACAGGAGTCGTGGGAGCGGCATAGGACTGGAGAATCTTAGACGAAGATATTCTCTCATTGCAGGGGAGGGCGTGATAGTAATCGATGAAGACGATTTTTTTACCGTTAAGATAAAACTGCTTAAACAATGAACCCATTGAAGATAGTTATCATTGAAGATGAGAGGTATACGGCCGAAGACCTGATAAACACCCTCAGTCGTGTCGATTCGAAAATCGAAATCATTGGAGTGTTTTCGTCCGTGCAGTCTGCTGTCGAATTTTTTAAAGGGAACACATCGTATGATCTGATCTTCTCCGACATCCAACTTCCTGATGGATTGAGCTTTGAAATTTTTAAGAAGGCGGCTGTAAGGAAACCTGTTATTTTCTGTACCGCTTATGACGAATACGCTATCGATGCCTTCGGCGCCAACGGTATAGATTATATTCTGAAGCCTTTTAATCTCGTTACCGTGTCGAAAGCACTTGAAAAATACAGCACCCTGAAGTCCAACTTTATCCCCAAAGATTTTAATGCCCTCGGCAAACAGATGATGAATATTGAGCCTTGCGCGAGTATTCTTATCAACAAGGGCGAGAGGATCATCCCTCTCGAAGTAAGAGACGTCGCAGTTTTTTCGCTGTCGCAGCGACGTGTGTCAGCCTATTCTTTCGACGGTAAAAATTATAGGCCCGGATATAAACTCAATGAGCTGGCAAAACTATGCGGAAACGATTTCTTTCGTGCTAATCGACAATATCTCGTCAACAGAAAAGCTATCTCCGATGTGGCACACCATCAAAACAGAAAGCTGGTGCTGAATCTTAATGTCGATTTCAACGAGCAGATCGTCGTCGGCAAAATAAAAGCTTCCTCTTTTTTGAAATGGATGGAAAATAAATAGTCTGTAGTCCATTTTAGTCCCTTTTTTGTCCACTTCGGGATATCACCTCTTTTTCTTGATGTACATTTTTTGTTTCTTCGCGAACCAAAATATAAATGTATGAAAAAGTTTTATTCAATTATCTTATTCGCAGGCATTTTGCTTATGTCGGCTTATAGTCTGACAGCACAGGATCTTTATATCGATGCCGAATTTCGTCCGCGTGCCGAATTCCGGGAAGGAATGAGGTCTCCTCTGACAACGGACCAGACCCCTTCATTCGTATTACTTAACCGTACAAGATTAAAACTCGGTTTTGAAAGCAAATGGATCAACGCCAAGATTACCTTGCAGGACTCTCGTGTATGGGGACAGGATAATATTAATGCCGAGAATATCGGACTAAACCTTTATGAAGGTTGGGTGGAATTACATGTAGTACAGGATTTGAACTTTACAATAGGACGACAGATCCTCGCATACGATTACAATAGACTGTTCTCTGCATCAAGTTGGACAAATACCGGTAAGTCGCACGACCTCGCCCTGTTGAAATATACCAATCACGACTGGGGCTTCCGCGCAGATTTGGGTTTCGCTTATAATAACCCCAAAGACGTTTATTCGGAACAACTCTTCAACGACGAGCAGAATTATTATCAGACTTTAAGCTTCTTACGTTTTGAAGAGACGTTCGCTTCAAAATTCAAGGCCAGTGCAATATTCGTGGGAGAAGGCTTCCAGAATATTCAAACCGATGAAAACGGCGAAAACTATATAGACGGTCATTTCGGTCGCTATACTACCGGCGCAAATTTTGAGATGAAAGATAAAGAGATACCGGTCGACTTTACCCTTACCGGATATTATCAGTTCGGCAAGAATCTGTCGCAAAAAGAACTGAATGCCTATTTCTTTGCTGCAACAGTGACGGCCAAACTTGCCAAACCTCTTTCTCTTTATGTGGGAACTGACGTCTATTCCGGAAGCGACAACGACTCCAAACAAGATAATACCTGGGATAAACTCTATGGTTCCAATCATAGCTTCAATGGCTCAATGGAATACTGGAGAAGTCTCCCTAACGAAGGTCTTGTAGACATATACGGCGGCCTCAAATGCCATTTCCTTGAGAAAAAACTTACTGCCGACCTCGGATATCATTTTATGATGACCGAGAAAGAAATCCGGCGCGCAAACCTCGCAGAAGCCAAGGGGCATAACCTCGGCTCCGAACTCGACCTTAAACTTCAGTATTCCGTAGTGAAAAATGTTATGATAGAAGGTGGCTGGAGTACTTATTTCAATTCTGCTAATACAAAATTACTCAAAGGTCTCGCTGACACTGACACGCGTTTTCAGCAGTGGGCTTATGTGTCTTTGATAATTAATCCCCAATTGTTTAATACTAAAAATCTCAAAAACTAATTGTAATGAAAAAATTTAAAGTATCCGAAGAGTGGCTGATTGTCATCATCGGTTTTATTATCCTTGCACTTGCGGTGATCTTCCCGACACATGTTCCTAAAATGCTTAATGTGAAAACCCTGAATACTATCAACGGGTGGGTTGATGCCTTATATATCTTTGCGTTCCTACTTGTTATAATTTACGGGTCTGCTTTTGTGCTAAGGAAGCCGGTTAAAGGCATACTGCTTTCATTTCTTGTAATCTTTTTGCTGACGCTGTTGGCTCAGTTGTGTGCCAGTATCCCGTTCTGCAAGAAATATGGCTTGGAGGCGGTGCTTTTCGCAGTTTTCTTCGGTCTTATTATCAGCAACTGTTTCAAAACACCTGCATGGTTAAAGCCTGCAATCCAAAGTGAATTTTATATAAAAATTGGTATCGTTTGCTTAGGGGCCACAGTTCTCTTTGGCGAAGTTATGAAATCCGGCGCTTACGGTCTGGCTCAGGCTCTTATAGTAGTGCTCTCCGTATGGTATTTTGCTTTTTGGGTTTCACGTAAACGTTTCGGCGTCGACGATGAGATGGCTACAATGCTCGCATCTTCGGTTTCAATCTGCGGAGTCTCTGCTGCTATCGCCACTTGTGGTACCATTAAGGGCAATGAGAAAAAGCTCAGCTATGTTATATCCCTTGTTATGGTCATCGCCATACCCATGCTTTATATCATGCCTCTATTGGCAAAATGGATACTTCCTCTGTTGTTTAAAGATCCTTCCGTAATAGCTCAGGTGGGCGGCGCATGGATGGGCGGAACCATCGATACTACTGCTGCTGTTGCAGCTTCCGGCGGTCTCCTCGGTGAAGAAGCCGGCGAAACTGCTGTTATCGTTAAGGCATCACAGAATGTCTTAATAGGCGTTGCCGCCTTCTTTATTTCTCTTTACTGGTCAGTAAGAAATAAAAAAGGCGTCGAAAGAGTTTCTGCAAAAGTTATATGGGACCGTTTCCCGAAATTCGTAGTGGGTATGGTTATCGCTTCAGTCGTTTTTAGCATCTGGTTCAATGGAAAATTCGACGTAAACGGTATCACCGGCTCTTATAAATCACTCGCCAAAGGATTTCAGGGGATCTTCTTCTCCATGGCTTTTGTTTGTATAGGACTTGAAACACGCTTTAAAGAAATATTCTCTAAAGAAAACAGGAAGTCGTTGAAAGCATTCCTGGCCGCCCAGAGTTTTAATATCATTATTACTCTTATCGTCGCCTGTCTGCTCTTCGGCGTTTTAAAGCCACTGTTAGGATAAAAATAAAGGCATGATCAAAAAAAAGCGTAACACCTTAAGGCGTTACGCTTTTTTTTGACAGGTTCACGTTTATCTCGTCCAGCCGACGGTCCAGTCATTATCAGAACTAACAGCACCTTTGTAGCCTGCAGCGTCAAAGAACGAGTCAGCTAAAATGGTGCCTCCACTTACAGTTCCACGGTATAAATTATTAAAGGTCATATTATAATTGATGGCATTTGTCCCCGAATAGAGAAACATCTCTTCCGAATAGTTGCCGTCTTCACTTGTAACCGTGTTCTCAAGTAGTATATTCTCTAATATTGAAGAGCCGTTGATTAAACTATTTTCGGTTTCGACGGTTTGGGTAGTGAGACAATTGGGCTTTCCGGTAACAATCGCGTTGTATATTTCAGCTTGAGTGCCTGCGCGGAGGCGGATTCCGCGTTTTTCATCCGCTGAATTATTTCCGATAAGAGTAAGATTTGATAACACGGGGTGTGATGTGGGCGCTGCCGTAAAGTTGTCGCCATTATTGTCGGCCTCAATTAAAGCGTCGCAGTCATAACCCAAAGCGGTTTTAGAAGCCTGATAAGCCAGTAAATACTGTCCTCTGCCTCTCCATCCCTGAGTCCAGTCGAAAGAGTCGTCGCTGTTGTTGGTGGAAACGAGGTATTTGACATCCATTGTCCCCCCAAACCATTCAAAGCCGTCATCAGAGCCTACATAAGCCTGCATGTATTCTGCGGTTGTCCCGTTTCCTACGCCATAAAATGTAAACCCGTTAGCTTCTTTTTCTTCAGAGAAATTGTATCCTGCATATTCTATCCTGATATATCGGAGGATACCTGAATTGTCGCTAATATTATTTCCGCCGTAGACAGCATCTCCGATTTCAGAAACCGCAGTGCCTCCGGTTACATTTATAGGTGCTTTCCCACAGATGTGAAGGCCTCCCCATGCGCCGCTTTCCTCTTTCTCGGAGGTCATTACTATAGGATTCGATTCGCTGCCCTGAGCATTGATTTTTGCTCCCTGCTCGATTAGAATGTAATCAACGATATTATCGTCGATGGCAACAATCTTAACACCTTCTTCAATGTTTAATGTTACACCCGATTTAACATGATAGCCGCCGCTTAACTGATAAGTTTTCCCACTGCTCAGCGTAAGATCAGCCGTTAGTTCTCCTCTCAAGACAGTGGTCTCTTGCGGGTCTACAGGGCTGATACATGAAATAAATGATGTCATCATCGCAGATGCAATGAGTAAATAAGGTAAAAATCTTTTTGTTTTCATACTTTTTTCTTTTTAATTAAGTTAAAAAAATTATAAATTACATGTTATGCCGACATCCACACTGATGCCGGGCTGATATTTTTCTACTATTATTGTTGTCCCCAACGGCTTAATCTCCTGACTGTATTTTAATCTGGTATTCAAGAGATTCCTTGCTTTACATTTGAGGCTCCATCTTTCGTTTAATTTAATGTTCCCCACAAAATCCAAAGTGTTGACGGCTTCCTGTATTATGTTGGAAAGGCCGTTGATTCCTACGGTGTGTATCCTCGGCCCCTGTAGATTGTAAAGGACGGTCAGACTTATGCTCTTTTGAGGTCGTATGTTAATGTCATAGCTGAGATCTATATTGGCGATATATGGCGATGCCCCCTGCAAGTATCTGTTGTCGTCAGTATAAACGCCATTTTCAGGTAGGATTACATTAGTATATATATAGGATGCGTTGGCACCTATTCGTAAATTTTTTACTATTTCTACGCGTCCTTCCAATTCAACGCCGAAGGCGATTCCGTTATCGGCATTCAGAAATGTATTTATAGAAGACCCGCCGGAGATTTCCTGCACTCTTTCAATCGGAGTTACCAGCCATTTATAATAACATGCGGCTGATAACATGTCGTTTTTATTTTCGGAAAACCTTTCATAACGCAAGTCGACATTATAATTGTATCCGTTTTTCAGGTTCTCGTTTCCTCTTATTTCATCGGTGCCGTAAGATTCTTTATAAAGTAATGGCGCCATTTCTATAAATCCGGGGCGGGTGACAGTCTCGGAACCTGACAACTTGAGGCAGTTGGTTACATTAATATCATATTTTATGTTTATTGCCGGGAAAATATTGTGGGAGATAAGGCGTGACTCCTTTTCCATAGAAGCGTCATTATTATATATTACCCACTGGTTGCTGTATTCAAAGCGCAGGCCAACATCAAAAAGTAACCTTGAAGAGATTTTCCATTGAACATCACAAAAGCCTGCTCCTATTGCAGCACCTGCATAATAGGTGTATCTCGGTTGAGAGTCTTTTGCAACTGTTATCGTGCCGTCGGAAATATATTCTTGCCCGAGATATTCGTCGGCATTGAATATTTCATCATAGTCGTTAATTATTGTTTCAATATGTGACGTGTTGTAATAAAATCTTGTCGAGGAATAATCGCGGTGCTTATATTTGCCTGTCGACCCGAAAGTGATGTTCAGGCAACCCTTGTTGTTGCAGTACTTGGCGACTATATTACCTACGCCTTCATATTCGTTTAATTCGCCGAAATAGCGCATTGTCTCTTGTTGGTTGAGCGTGAAAACCTTAATCTCTCCGTTAGAATATCGATACATTACCTGACGCCTGTCAGGCTCATCACTTCCTGTTGCTCCAAAAGAGCCGCTCCATAATAAAGACCATTTCTCCGATAATTTATGTTGTCCTTTAATCTGATGGTTGTCGAGATGATATATGTGCATGATGCTGTTGCTCCCTATGAGATGAATGCCTTCAGAGTCGAAGCCCTCTCTTAACTTATAGTTGTCGATGGCGTTACGCGCATAAAAGAAAGTGTAACAGATGGAAGATCTGTTGCCATAAGAGTAAGAAAGGTTGACGAGTGAAGAGATATCTAATTCGGAAGAATAGCTGTCGGAAGTAAATTCCGCTAATTGAGTGCCCTGAACGGAATATGTCGACCGGTAGGCGCCTTCTACAATATTATGACTGTTGTTTATGCTGAATGCAGCTAAGATGCTGAGACCTTTGTCTGCTCCCAACTTATAGTCGCGTCCGATACTTACAGCCCCGCCGAAATCCGGTAGCAGTACCGCTTGTCGTCGGATGTTAAAACCTGTCCCAAAGACATTACTCGTTTTAATTGTTGAGGCAAAGTCTTTACCCGATAAATTCTTTATCTCATCCGGAAGATTATTCGCTGTGAACAGTCCATGCTTTTTGTCGCTTTGATAAAAAGGACGGAAAACGGAATTAGTATGCCCACCGGTATTTAACGATATTTGGAAAAACGGGTCTCCTATACTCTCTTTTGTTTCTATATCAATATGTGCTCCTGCATAGTCTGCAAGAGAGCCGACTTCATAAACCTTTTTTACGATAATATTTTTAATCGTTGAAGACTGAAATAAATCCAAGGGGATTAATTTATTGTCGGGATTGGAAGAAGCAATAGGGAGTCCGTTTAATGTTGTTATGCTGTAACGATCGCCGAGACCTCTTACTATTACCTGTCCTGCTTCTGCAGTAGTGATCCCGGGTAATTTTTTAATCCCTTCGGACACATTGGAGACACCCTTTCTGCTCATTTCTTTTGCGCCGATGTTTTCAACAGCTACTGAAGAAGAATGCCGCTCTTTCATCAAAATTATTTCGCTTTCGCGATTGCCCTTTGCGTTAATGACGACTTCTTCAAGGATCTCGTCTGTACTCTCCATCTCAAAGTTGATAATTACCTCATTATCATATATAGTGATAATGTCGGATATTAAGGGCTTGTATGAAACAGACCTGACCTCAAGACAATATCTCCCGTTACTTAGATTATTGATTTCAAAATATCCATCTATGTTTGTTGTTGTGCCCTGCGTTGTTCCGGTGATTTGTACGGTAGCCCCGATTAAAGTTTCGTGGGATGTTTTGTCAGCCACCGTGCCTTTTATCGTGCCCGTAAAAGCAGAAATGTTTAAATAAAATAGAAAAAACAGACAAACAGTAATATTTTTCATCATATCAGATTATTTTGATGACACAAAATAACGTCAATGATGTTAAAATGCAGTTAAGAGTATTTGATGATTCTGTTAAGCATCTGTTACGTTTTTCTCATTTTCTTCTTCGTTTGTCATCTCCCTGTCGCTGTTTTCTTCTCCCTCCTCTTCTTCATCTTCGTCCCATTCCCAGACAATTCTTTGGGGACCACTGTCTTTATAAATGATGGCTAAGATGATTCCGACGATGGCGCCGGAGAGATGAGATTCCCGGCTGATATTTCTTTCGGGATAGAAGTCGGGAAAGAAGCCCCAGATAAAGCTGCCATATAAAAGGATAACAACTAAGGAGTAGGCTGTAAGGTCGCGTCTGCGTCTTAACAGGGCGCTTACGAGATGAAAAAGTATCAGCGCATACACAAGTCCGCTCGCGCCGATATGAACCGACTGTCCGCGTCCCATCAGCCAGGTAAGAATGCCGGTAAGCAGGTATGAGGAGATGAAGACTTTCATGGAACAGTCTCTGTAAAAGTAAAACAGTCCTGTCATAAGGACAAACAGTGGAACGCAGTTGCCCACGAGGTGCTTCAAGTCGGAATGTAACAGCGGGGCTGTAATTATACCTAAAAGCCCTTCAACTTTTAATGGTTTGATCCCGAATTCGGCAAAGGAAATACCAAACAGTATCTCCGAAGCCTTTATGATACATATTACAGCTATAAAAAACGCGGGGAATATCATGGCGTTTAGCAGCTTTTTAAGTTCGGGTTTCGTCGTCGTATTCATTTTTGAAAGCAATAAGCGAAAATAAATCTTTTTTTTATCTTATTTGCAAAATGAGTTGAAAAGATATAAATTTGCGAAATTTTTATGCGGGACAGCAATATTCAGGCACAAAAATTGATAGTTAATAATATTTGTGCAAAAATATTGAAAGTTAATATTAAAAATAATTTATTATGAAAAAGATTTTTTTGTTTATTACGGCTCTTGTTGCTGTTACTGTGATGGCAAATGCTCAAGAAGCTGATTCCAAAGTGAAAGATTCTCATGCTCCTTATATGGAATTTGACAAAACGGTTCACGATTATGGTAAGATTATGGAAAATGGCGATGGCACGTGTTCGTTTACACTAACCAATACAGGTAAAGAGCCATTGATACTTACTGATGCCAAGTCGACCTGTGGCTGTACGGTTCCCGAATGGTCAAAAGCCCCGATATTACCGGGACAGACTTCGGAGATCACTGTAAAGTATTCCACAAAAAGAATAGGTCAGATCAACAAGACGATAACCATTACTTCTAATGCTTCCAACAGCCCTCTCGTGCTCAGAATCAAAGGCGAAGTGCTTCAGTCTAAAGACGAAATGCTGCAGAAGAATGTTGATCCCGCATCAACTCCAACAAATGACAAACAATAATTATTATTTTTTTAAATGCCAAAAATTTCATCTAAAGGGGAAGTAATGCCTTCCTCGCCGATAAGAAAGCTTGTTCCTTTTGCGGAAGCAGCTAAAAAAAGAGGTGTAAAAGTTTATCACCTTAATATCGGTCAGCCTGATATTCCTACACCTGAAGTAATGATAAACGCCCTTAAGAATTATGACGAAAAGGTTATTGCTTATAGTCATTCCGCCGGATACGAGTCGTTTAGGAAGGTGATAGTAGATTATTATAAAGGTCTTGACATCAATATTACCGTCGATGATATCATAGTAACGGAAGGAGCTTCCGAAGCTATTATGTTTGCGATGAATGCCTGTATGGATCCGGGCGATGAAATCATCATACCCGAACCTTTTTATGCTAACTATAACGGCTTTGCAATTACAACAGGTGTGAAAGTGGTGCCTATCGTCTCCCATATTGAAGACGGCTTTGCTTTGCCGCCGATTTCTGAATTTGAAAAGGTTATCACACCGCGTACTAAAGCTATCATGATATGCAATCCGAATAACCCGACAGGTTATCTGTATTCAGAAGAAGAACTCGAGACACTTCGTCAGATAGCACTTAAATACGACCTCTTTATCTTCGCTGATGAGGTCTATAGAGAATTCTGCTATGACGGCGCAAAACACTTCTCTGTGATGCATTTGAAAGGACTCGAAAATAACGTTGTCCTCTTCGATAGCGTTTCCAAACGATATTCTGCTTGTGGCTTCCGTGTGGGATGTCTTATCTCCAAAAATAAAGATGTTATCAAAACCGCTATGAAATTCGCTCAGGCTCGTCTGAGCCCTCCGACTTTCGGTCAGGTGGCCTCCGAAGCAAGTCAGTACGTGCCAAAAGAATATTTCATTGATGTTATTAAAGAATATGATGCCCGTAGAACAGTCATCTATGAGGAAATTAACAAAATGAAAGGCGCCCTTTGCCCTAAACCGCGCGGTGCTTTCTATATTGTGGCTAAACTTCCTGTCGACGACTCGGATGTGTTTGCTAAATGGTTGCTCGAAGATTTCAATTATAACGGTGAAACCGTTATGGTGGCCCCGGCAACCGGATTTTATTCTACTAAAGGCTCAGGTAAAAACGAGGTTAGAATCAGCTATGTTCTTAATGTGGACGACCTTAAAAAAGCAATGATTTGCTTGCGCGAAGCATTGAAGGTATACCCGGGTAGAACAATCTAACCCTCATTATACGCTGTCATGAATGCCGAACACAAATACGGAAGTGCCGCGCGCACACTGTTGTGTTCGGCATTTGTATTTTTTATCCTCGCCATGGGTACCTCCTGCTGCCAAAACACGGAGATGTCCATTCTCACCGGCGCACAACAGACGGAAAGATATTTTGACGCCTGCCGAAATAAAAATGTCGCCGTCGTAGCTAACGCGACATCAATTATCGACGACAGCTCCCTCGTAGACTCTTTGATGTCTGCCGGCATCAACCTGAAACGTATATTCTGCCCGGAACATGGTTTCCGCGGTGAGGCCTCCGCAGGCGCTGTCATCGCCGATGGCAGGGATGTTAAGACCGGTATTGAAATCATCTCCCTCTACGGAAACAATAAAAAACCCGGCCGAAAGTATCTCGAAGATGTCGACCTGCTGCTTTTCGATTTGCAGGACGTGGGCGTCAGATTTTATACCTATATATCTACACTGACACTTGTAATGGAAGCCTGCGCCGAAGCAGACGTGAAGATGATAGTCCTCGACAGACCTAATCCCAACGCCTGTTATGTCGACGGCCCCGTGCTGGAACCGGGTTTCGAGTCGTTCGTCGGAATGCACCATGTGCCCGTTGTATATGGGATGACTATCGGAGAATATGCCCTTATGGTTAACGGCGAAGGCTGGATTAATCCAAAATTCGGGAAAGAAGAAGACCTTACTGTGGTGACACTGAAAAATTATTCCCATGACTCCGAATATGACCTCCCCGTAAACCCATCGCCTAATCTGCAAAATATGAACGCTATCTACCTGTATCCTTCGCTGTGCTTCTTCGAAGGCACTTGCGTTTCGGTGGGAAGAGGTACCGATAGCCCGTTTGAACTGTATGGACATCCCGACCTTAAACATGGAGATGTTACCTTTATCCCGCATAAGATACCCGGCGTCGCCGACAACCCTAAACTCGAAGGCGTGGAATGTCGCGGCGTGAGCCTCGCAGGTCGTGGCTTTAATATGAGGTATAAACTCGATTTGTCAATGCTCGTTCAATGTTATAACGAACTGAAAGATGATGATTCCTTCTTCATCCCTTTCTTCGATAAATTGGCGGGGACGGATAAATTGCGCAAAAGCATCGTGGCAGGGGAGACAGCTGACGCTATCCGCCAGAGCTGGCAGAAAGATGTGGAAAACTTTAAACTGATACGTGAAAAGTATCTTTTATATAATTAACAGGCTATGAAACCGTCACTTTTTATCGCAAAACATATCCTGAAAACAAAAAAATCGGACTATTCGGGCAACGTGGTTAGAATAACCGTGGGAACCATAGCCCTCGGCGTGGTAGTTATGTTGCTCTCTGTGTTTATTATTACCGGATTTAAACATCAAATTGAGAATAAAGTCTCCGGATTCGTCGGCAATATCGTGCTGAAAGGCTTCGACACTAACGAGTCTTACGAGACTTCGCCGATTTTCTTGTCGGATACCCTTGTACAAGGTATTAGAGATCTTCCGGCTGTAAAAGCCGTTAACCAGTATGCTGTAAAAGCGACACTCCTCAAAACGAAAGAGAATATGGAGGGCGCCATATTTAAAGGCGTCGGTTCTGATTTCGCCTGCGATTGCTTCTTCGGCGAAGTCGTCGACGGTAAAATGCCCCGCTTTAATGATAGCATAATTAATGACTCCGTTGCCGTCTCGAAAATTATCGCCGATAAATTGAACCTCGGCGTGGGCGACAGACTCGACGGATACTTTCTCAGAGGAGAAACGCCAAGAGTGAGAAAGTTCTTCGTCTCCGCAATATACGAGTCCGGCTTCGGCGATTATGATAAACTGTATGTGTTTACCGATATCAATATCATCCGCCAACTTAACGGATGGGAAGATAATTACGTAAATGGCTACGAGGTATTCCTCCATAATCTTAATGATATGGAAAAAACCGTCCGTACAATATCTCCACAGATGCCATATTATTGTAATGTGCTGACAATGTATGAGATAAACCCTCAAGTGTTCGACTGGCTCAAATTACAAGATGTTAACGTGGCTGTGCTGCTCGTGATCATGGGCATCGTATGCGCGATGACTATTATCTCTGTTCTTATGGTTATCATCATCGAACGCACGTCTATGATAGGCGTTCTTAAAGCTATGGGACTGAATAACAGCGGACTGAGAAAGGTGTTTATCGCTAAAACATCATATATTGTATTTTGTGGAATACTTATAGGCGATATTTTGGCTCTCGCATTGTCAATGATCCAAATCAGATGGCGTGTATTTAAGTTGCCACAAGAGGCTTATTATATGAGTTTCGTCCCAGTGGAAGTAAATCCCGCTCTGTTTTTAGCCGTAGACGTCGGCGTCTATGTTATTTGCCTTCTTATTATGCTCGGAATAACCGGTATCATATCTAAGATTTCACCTATCGCAGCTATCAGATATGAGTAATTGTTAAAAAAAATAAAAAAAATGATAAAAAAAGTTGTTATTACAATTATTAGTGTTATTTTTGCTGCGATAAAGAATGTGAAACTAATTTTCTTAGCCTATCGAAAGATGTTTACAATTTAATTTTAATTGTAAAATATAGATGAGACAAAACATTAAGTGTTCAGATAATGAACTCGTTGCTTCTTACTTAAAGGGCAATGTCGAAAGTTTGGAAGTCCTTATTAATCGTTATAAGGGGAAAGTGTATTCTTATATTTTAATGGTAGTTAAAGATGCCACGCTTGCCGATGATATCTTTCAGGATACTTTTATTAAAGCAATACAGACTTTGAGATCAGGCGTTTATAAAGATGAGGGAAAATTCCTTCAATGGATAAACAGGATAGCTCATAATCTTATTATAGACTCTTACAGGAAAAATCAGCGTATTGGCGTTGACGCGGTGACGGATATGGATAAAATGTCTGATACCACTATGTTTGCTGTGGAATCGATTGAACAAACTATGATTCAGCGTCAGGATGAGGAACGTGTGAAAAAACTTATTAATATGCTCCCTCCCGAACAGGGCGAGGTCGTTAAACTTAGAATTTATTGCGACCTGAGTTTCAAAGATATCGCCGCTCTAACTAATGTCAGTATTAATACCGCTCTTGGCAGGATGAGATATGCGATAATCAACCTTAGAAAGATCCTTGAAGAGCAAAACGCCTCAGTATTAGAGAGTTAAGCTTATCATAATAATCTTACAAAAAAAAATATTTTCTGAGCAATTTTATATTTGATATTTCGTTAATAAGTAAACGATGTTGAATTAAATTGACTTAGATGAATAAATATTTACGATTGTTTCCAAATTTATCGGACTTTAATGCAGAAACGAAAGGGAAGCCCCCAAAGAATGTCTCCTCTAAGCATTCCTCTTCCGTTAATGATAAAGTGAAGACTGTGATTTTTTATGCGAAGTGTCAGAAACTTCTTGATAAAATGAATGACACCAAAAGTTACAGGTTTAATTAAGTATTTCTCTCGGGTCATGCCCGAACCTGAAAGCGAATTGGTGTATGACGGCATATATCAACTCGTGGTAGCTGTTGTGCTCTCAGCACAATGTACAGACAAACGCGTAAATATTATTACACCTCATGTCTTTGAAAAGTACGGCGACTTTGCAGCCCTTGCCGATGCCGAACAAAAAGATCTCTTCCTTTTGATAAAATCATGTACCTATCCTAACAGCAAGTCGCTTCATCTTATAGCTATGGCCAAAACTGTAATGGAGAGATTTCATGGCGTTTTTCCCGAGTCGAGAGATGAGATGGAGACCTTGCCCGGAGTGGGACGTAAGACGGCTAATGTGGTCTCCGCGGTCGCTTTTAATAAGCCATATTTCGCCGTAGACACTCATGTGTTCAGGGTGGCAAACAGGCTGGGACTGGTTAAAGCGAAAACGCCACTCGAAACGGAAAAGCAACTCGAAAAACTTTTTCCTCCCGAAGTGATACCGGATGCACATCATTGGCTCCTGCTGCACGGTAGGTATTGTTGCACGGCACAAAAACCGCATTGTGAGACTTGCGGAATTTCCGCGCTATGCGATTTTTTTAAAAAATAATGTTAACTTTGTAGCGGACATTTTATGTTTTTTTGCATTAAATAGTAAATTATAATATTATGGATACAAATAGTGAAAAATTAAAAGCCTTGCAGCTTACCCTCGACAGGCTTGAGAAAACTTATGGGAAAGGTACAATTATGAAATTAGGCGATACCGCCATCGAAACGATCCCGGTTATCCCCTCCGGCTCTATCGGACTCGACCTCGCCCTTGGAGTTAAAGGCTACCCTAAGGGAAGAATCGTTGAGATATACGGTCCCGAATCATCAGGGAAAACGACCCTCGCCCTTCATGCTATCGCTCAGGCTCAAAAGGCCGGCGGCCTCGCTGCCTTTATTGACGCGGAACATGCTTTCGACCGTTTTTATGCTCAAAAACTCGGTATCGACATCGAAAATCTCCTCGTGTCACAACCCGACTGTGGCGAACAAGCCCTCGAAATTGCAGACGCCCTCATTCGCTCCGGCTCTATCGATGTTATAGTTATCGACTCCGTGGCAGCCCTTACCCCTAAAAGCGAAATAGAAGGAGAGATGGGCGAAAATAAACTCGGCTTACATGCACGACTGATGTCTCAGGCCCTTAGAAAACTTACCGCCACTATCTCCAAAACAGGCGCATGCTGTATCTTTATCAATCAGCTGAGAGAAAAAATCGGCGTGATGTTTGGCAATCCGGAGACTACTACCGGAGGTAATGCCCTGAAATTTTATGCTTCTATCCGCCTCGATATACGTAAAACTTCCCCTATTAAGGTTGGCGACGAAATCGTGGGCAACAGGGTGAGAGTAAAAGTCGTGAAAAATAAAGTCGCCCCTCCTTTTAAAGTTGCCGAATTCGATATCATGTTCGGTAAGGGAATCTCCCGTATCGGCGAACTCGTAGATATAGCTACCGAAGCTAACGTGATCAAAAAAAGCGGCTCGTGGTACAGCTATGGCGATACAAAACTCGGACAGGGTAGAGATGCCGTTATTCAACTGCTCTCAGATAATCCCGAACTTGTCGCTGAACTCGAAGCTAAAATATTATAGCGTTTATGAAATATTTGTCATTTTTCACCGCGGCGATTTTGTCACTTGCCCTGCTGTCGGCGTGTAACAATAATAAAACTGCTGCGGTGACTAATCCTACCGATGAAGATGTCTGCGGGAACAGAGCCAAACTTGATAGCTTGATCGTTAGCGACTCCCTTAATGGAGAATGGTATTCCTGTCGCGCATTACTTAACTATAACTCCGGGAAATACTCCGACGCTTATATGGATATTTCAAATGCCCTGCAGCTGAAGGGGAATAATATTCAGGATATGCTCCTCCTCTCGGATATCTATTTTATCATGGGAAAAGTTAATGAGGCAAGAGCAGTGCTTATGGAAGCCAAAGCCCTCGATAAATATAACTATGAGGTCTATTACGCGATAGGCTATCACAATTTTCTGATAGGTAATATGGAGCTTGCAAAAGGAAATCTTCTTAAATCGATAGAGTTGCACCCCGAAAACCCTCAGTCGTATTTTGTCCTGGGGCAGATAGCAGCGTTGATGGAAGATACCGCTACTGCCATATCGCGTTATCAAAGTGCCGTGCAGGCCGATATCAATTTTTATCCAGCTTATCTGCAACTGGCTGTATTATATACCGATATCGATAAAAAACTTGTTCCCGAATATCTCCGTAATGCATTGACAGCTAATCCGGAATGCGAAGAGGCACTGTTCCTCTCCGGCGTTTTCTATCAGCAAGAGGACTCTTTTGATGAAGCCGTAAGCTACTACAAAAAGACTTTTGATGTGAACCCCCGAAATAAGATGGCATCGTTTAATATAGGATATATTTATCTGACAGAATATATGATATTCGATACCGCCGCCATCTGGTTCGATAAAACTCTGCAAATAGACTCAACTTTCACCGAAGCGAAGTTTAATTACGATTATGCGTTAAAACTGCAGGAAGAACAATAACCTCTTATTAGATTATTGTTCTCTCACTTCTGTAAAATTTGATCTTTGGCTCAGTGCCGGAAGGCCTAACCGATAACTTTGTCCCGTTGGCAAGATAAAATTGTAATACGTCGGAGACAGGCAGGTCGATATCTCTAACAGTGCCGTTAACAAGATTAGTGATCTTCCGTGTAAGATAGTCTCTTATCTCTACTATGGGCTGACCTTCCATTACTACCGGAGGGTTTTTTCTGTAATCGGCCATCATAGCCTTAATCTCTTCTGCTCCTTCTTTGCCTTTGTGAACTTCTGTGCGGAGGGTTTCAGTGTATTTGCCGAACTTCTTATAGATAAAATTTAGCAGTTCCAATAAGGTCATCCCTTGATCCTTAGCCCATGTTGCAGCTTCAGAAATGAGACAACTCGACATAATGGAATCTTTGTCTCTTACAAAGTCGCCACATAGATATCCGTAACTTTCTTCGCCGCCGATGAGAAACTTCATCGTATGCTCTTTGGCTCTCATTACGGAAGCGATGTGCTTGAAACCTGTGAGGCACTCAAAGACTTCAATGCCTTCGGATTTGGCTATGTCGTTTAATATGTCGCTCGTAACAATAGTCTTTACTATATAATATGGTAACGTGCTCGGCTTTCTGTTCTTTATTACATAGTAGAACAGTATGGCTGCTGTCTGATTGCCATTGAGCAACTTGTATTCGTCGCCGTCTTTAACGGCTAAACCGATTCTGTCGGCATCAGGGTCGGTGGCGATTATCAACTCGGCGCCTACCTTTTTTGCAAGGGCTATGCCTAATTCAAAGGCAGTGCCTTCTTCCGGGTTCGGCGACTTTACAGTAGGGAAGTTGCCGTCAGGAATACATTGTGCTTCCACTTTGTGAATGTTCGTGAATCCGTACATCTCAAGGGCACGCGGGACCAGCATTATTCCTGTGCCGTGAAGCGGAGTATATACAATACAGAGGTCGTTGTGTCTTTCAATAGAATCGGGATGCAAAGATAATTCGAGAACTTTCTTTAAGTATATGTCGTCAATCTTTTTGCCTATCTCAACAATTAATTTGCTGTTGCCCTGGAAGTTGACGTCTTTTATGCTCTTTATCTTCTCTACTTCAGCTATGATGTTTACATCGTGCGGAGCCACTATCTGAGCACCGTCTTCCCAATAAACTTTATATCCGTTATATTCCTTCGGATTGTGGGATGCTGTAATAACAATACCTGTCTGACATTTCAACTGCCTTACGGCAAAAGACAACTCCGGCGTGGGACGCATGTTATCGAAGACATACACCTTTATGCCGTTGGCAGAAAGGACCGCGGCGGCAGTCTCAGTGAAAAAACGACTGTTGTTGCGACAATCGTGAGCTATCACCGCCGACAGATCATCTCTGCAGGGAAAACATTTCTTTAAATAATTGGCAAGCCCCTGTGTGGCCATGCCTACAGTATATTTGTTCATCCTGTTCGTCCCTGCACCCATGATGCCGCGTAACCCGCCGGTGCCGAACTCTAAGTCTTTGTAAAATGCATCTGTTAATTCCGGACCGTTTTCTTCTATCATATTAGAAACAGCCTTTCTCGTCTCCTCATCAAAATCAGGTGCCAGCCACGATTTTGCTCTATCTGTTATTGTGCTCATTGTTGCGAAATTATTTTATTGATTACATCGTCAATTCTCTTGATGGAAATATTGTATTCATCTTCAATCTTCGACGTGTCTAATACACTGTATTGGGGCCTGACAGCTTTCTGAGGATACTCGGCAACACTGCGAATGGCGCATTTACTGTGTATATGCTCATTGATCATAACGGCGAAATCGTACCATGTCATCGGATGCCTGTTGGCAAAATGAAGAATCGTCGTGCCGGCGCTTTCTTTGCCTATAAGCCGTATCATCACTTTCGCTAACTCTACAGCCGAGGTTAATTTAGTGGTTTGCGTGGAGACTACCGAGACCTCCTCTTTTGTCTCTAATAGATCTTTCATGGTGAGAAAAAAGTTTTTCCCGTAGGGAGAAACTAACCCGGAAACACGAAGGATAAATCCCGCGGGATTATAATTTAATATCGCCTTCTCCCCCTCTAACTTGGTCATGCCGTAAAAATTACACGGACTGGTCGGATCTCCCTCCTTTAATGGAGTGCTACCGCTGCCGTCAAAAACATAGTCCGACGAAATATGAAACAAAACTTTGTTCTTCTGCTTGCAGTATTTCGCCATTATTTCCGGCGCGGAAATGTTTAACTGCTTGCAAATTTCTTGATGCTCCTCCGCCCCGTCGACATTAGTATACGCAGCACAGTTGAAAATAATATCAAATTTTGTGCGCGATAAATACTCCTCTAATAAGTCGGGATGACATAAATCTACAGTGTCGGCATCTGAAAAATTGAAGGTATACACATAATTATCAGCTATTTGCTTAATCGCTTGACCGAGTTGACCTTTTCCTCCAAAAACTAATATGTCCATCTTTTTTTTGCAAAAATAAGTATTATTTTCCAAAAGAAACAGCCTTTTTATACTAACTTTGCAAATAATTTCATTTTTTTATTGTTAGTGCTTTAATTCTTTTATTATGTCTCGGTTATTTAAAAGTTTCGTTTTTGCTGTAGTTGCCACGACGCTTGTCTCTTGCTCGCCCAATGACAAAAAATTGTGCGAATCAGTTAATCCCTTTATAGGTACCGACTTTCACGGACATACCTTCCCCGGCGCAACTGCTCCATTTGGAATGGTCCAACTTGGCCCCGATACTCGCCTCACCGGCTGGGACGGCTGCTCCGGCTACCACTATTCCGATGATGTTATTTACGGCTTCTCCCATACCCATCTCAGCGGTACGGGCTGTAGCGATTATGGCGATATCCTTCTGATGCCCACTACAGGGGAACCTCTGCTCACTAATGCGGTGTCACCTACAGGAGAAAAAATCGGCTACCCCTCCTCTTTTAGTCATGATAATGAACACGCCGAAGCCGGATATTATTCCGTCTTGCTCGACGACTATAATATAAAAGCGGAACTTACCGCTACCGAACGCACAGGATTTCATAGATATACATTCCCTTCCGACTCCGGTAACGTTATCCTCGATCTTAAACATAGAGACGCTGTGATCGCCTCCTCTATTAACGTCGTCTCCGATAGCGAAATCCAGGGCTGCCGCCGCTCAAGAGCATGGGCCGCCGACCAACATGTATATTTCGTCGCCGCCTTCTCCGAGCCTTTCTCAAAATACGGTATCAGCCTCGACGACGTAATGCTCGAAAATGTTGCATCTGCCGACGGTGAAAATATTAAAGCATTCTTCTCTTTTAAAAATCTCGATAAACCACTCGTGGTGACCGTAGGTATATCCGGCGTAAGCATCGAGGAAGCCCGCAAAAATATTACCCACAGCGGCGACTTCGAGGCAGCTCTCGCTGAGACACAACAAAAATGGAATGAGCAACTGTCTAAAATAACCGTTAAATCAATGTCAAACGACGAAAAGGTTACCTTCTATACCGCCCTTTACCACTCTATGATAGCTCCAAACCTCTTTAATGATGCCGACAGCTCTTATAGGGGTAGAGACCTTGAAATCCATAAAGCATCCGACTTTAATAATTATACCGTGTTCTCCCTCTGGGATACTTTCCGCGCAACACACCCGCTGCTCTCTGTGATAGAACAACAACGGACCCTCGACTTTATCAAGACTTTCCTCGCACAATATCAACAGGGAGGCGCACTGCCCGTTTGGGAACTCGCAGCTAACGAAACCGGCTGCATGATAGGCTACCACTCGATCCCCGTTATTTATGACGCTTATATGAAGGGAATTACCGACTTCGACGTGAACCTCGCCCTCGAAGCTATGATTCATAGCGCCCAAATGCAACACCTCGGACTTCCGTATTATATGAAATACGGATATATCGCCTCCGATAATGAGGGCGAATCGGTATCTAAAACTCTCGAATATGCTTATGATGACTGGTGTATCGCAATGTTCGCTAAAGAAATAGGAAACGAAAATGTCTATTTACGCTTTATCCGTAGAGCCCAAAATTATAAGAATATCTTTGATGCTGAAACAGGCTTCTTTAGAGCTAAAATCAATAATATATGGTTTAAACCTTTCGACCCACGTGAGGTTAATTTTAATTATACCGAAGCTAACGGATGGCAATATAATTTCTTCGTTCCTCAAGATGTAAATACCCATATTATAATGATGGGCGGAGATTCGGCTTATGCCGCCAAACTCGATGAACTCTTTACCGAAAACTCCGAGACTACCGGTAGAAATCAGTCGGATATCACCGGACTGATAGGACAATATGCCCACGGTAATGAACCAAGCCATAGCTTCGCATACCTGTATAATTATGTGGGACAGCCATGGAAGACACAACAACGCGTGAGAGAAATAATGCAGACATTGTATTTTAATGCTCCCGACGGCCTTTGCGGTAATGAGGACTGCGGACAGATGTCATCATGGTACGTCCTTAGCTCTATCGGACTTTATCCTGCTTGCCCCGGCGATGGCAAATTCCTTATCGGCTCGCCAATAGTGGAAAAAGCAGCCGTGAATCTTGAAAACGGTAAGAAATTTGTGATAAAAACAAAAAATCAATCACCTGAAAATATTTATGTCTCACAAATCAAATTAAACGGTAAGGATTATCCGTATTCCTATATCTCATATAACGATATCTTGTCGGGTGGAGAGATGCTGTTTTATATGTCGCCTAAGCCAAACAAAGACTTCGGAAAAGCAGTGGAATCCCGCCCCGTCAATATTATAGAAGATAACCTTATCTCTCCCGTGCCGACATTTATTGCCGACGGAACTTCCTTTTATGATAAAATAACTTTGGGGATTTCAACCCCCGAAGATTGTACCGTATATTATTCCGTCGATGATAATGACCCGATGAACAAAGGTGCCCTCTATTCTTCCCCTCTGATCTTGAAAAAAAATACTACTTTGAAAGCCGTCGCAGTTAAAGATGGCTGCCGCCCAAGTCAGACTGTCGAAACAGAATTTAAAAAACTGCCGAAGACACGCAGTATAAAATTGCTGTCTACCTACGAAAACCAGTATTCCGCCGGTGGCGACGATGCCCTTATCAATCTTATCAGAGGGGGTAACAGCTTTAAAACAGGCGCGTGGCAGGGCTATACGGGACAGGATATCACAGCTGTGGTAGACCTCGGAAAAAAAGAAGCTATACGTGAAGTGTCTATGGGATTTATTCAAGACGTTAAGTCATGGATATTCTTCCCTGTGAAATTGCTGGTGTCTGTCTCCGACAACGGACACGATTTTGAACCCTTCGGAGAATATGTAAACACCTTTCCTCTTACTACCGAAGGCGCTCACGTGAAGGAAATGATTGTAAACGGTAAGAAAATAAGAGCGAGATACGTTAAAGTAGTCGCTAAATCAATAATAACCTGCCCCGAATGGCACGACGGCGCCGGAGATCCCGCTTGGCTTTTCGCCGACGAGATAACAATAAACTAATCTAAAAAAAGTATTAATTTTTTATAATATGACACCAATTGAAAAAATGCTTGACACATTAAAATGTCACAAAGATGTTAGAAGAAATATCAGCAGAGCTGATATGATCGCACAATCCATCGCAAACAGAGAAGTTATCGTTTGTGAAAGTGGCGCCCTCGCTACTTGGTCACGCCCGGAATCAACCGGAAGAAGCCCTAAAGACACGGTTATTGTAAAAAGAACTTGTTCGGAGAAGAATATCGACTGGACATCTGCCAATAACCTCCCCCTTGACGAAAAGGTTTTTGATATGGTTCTCGAAGATGCAATCGCTTTGTTGCTTGCTAAACCAAA
>JAQVPY010000007.1 GCA_028701815.1 Bacteroidales bacterium
CTGAAGCAATAGGCAATGCTCTGCCGTGGATCCCGTGAAATCCGTATGTATTTACATAATAAGGGCTTCTTGAAGAGCATTCGATACCAGATATAACCAAGAGGTCTTCTTTCTTTTTACCTAATTGCGGTAAAATACTTTCGAGCGAAGCAATAATAAAGTGGTCGCCACAACCCGGGCACCATTTAACCATCTGGTCGCTGACAAAATCTTCTTTAGTAAGTTTGTTTACATCGTTTTCCATAATTATTCCTCCATAAGTTTAGTATAAGCGTCAACGAGTTCTGAAACGGTGAAAGGAAGTCCTTTCAATTTATTATACTGCTCGTATTTAAATTCCGGCAATGATATGCGGAGATATTTCACGAATTGTCCGAAGTTTAATTCGCAAACGACAATTTTTTTGTATTTTGCAAAAATTTCAGCTGTATTTTTCGGCAACGGGTTAATATAATTAAAATGGCAGAGGCCGATTTTCTTATCCGGAAATTGTTTTTTTATTGAGGAGAGGGAATTGCAAAGGGCGCCATAAGTTCCGCCCCAACCAACGATAAGGAGGTCGCCTTCTTCATCTCCTTCAACTTTTTGAGAAGGGATATAATTAGCAATACGGCTTATTTTCTCATCTCTCAAGGTAGCCATCAGTTGATGGTTTTCAGGATTATGGGAAACATTACCTGTGATATTTTCTTTTTCGAGACCACCGATTCTATGTCTTAGTCCTTCCGTCCCGGGGACAGCCCATTCGCGAGCCAAAGTTTCTTCATCTCTACGATAAGGAGCATAATTAGGATCATTTGCCTTAGCGAGACGCGGAGTAATTGAAGGGAGTTTATCAACTTCCGGGATTCTTATCACCTCAGAACCGTTAGCTATATATCCGTCGGTAAGTAAAATAACAGGACACATGTGTTCGATAGCTATTTAGCTGCCTCAAAAGCATAATAGAAGCAGTTTCCCGGAGAGGAAGCGGCAACGACAGCAACCTGACCTTCGCCGTTATGTCCGTAAAGGGCCTGCAGCAGGTCAGACTGTTCTGTTTTGGTAGGTAATCCTGTTGATGGGCCGCCGCGTTGAACGTCAACAATAACTATAGGTAATTCAGTAATAATAGCAAGTCCTATAGCCTCACTTTTTAAGGAGAGTCCGGGACCGCTGGTAGTAGTAAGAGCAAAAGCACCGGCAAAAGAAGCGCCGATAGAGGAGCAGATACCTGCTATTTCGTCTTCAGCCTGATAAGCTTTGACCCCAAAGTCGCGACGATTTTCCATTTCCACAAGGATATCGGTAGCAGGGGTGATAGGATAAGAGCCAAGATATAATTGTCTTCCCGACCTTTCGGAAGCTGCGAGGAAACCCCATGCGGTAGCGAGGTTACCTGTAATATATCTATAGGTGCCTTTTTCGAGGTTATGTTTCTTAACGATATAGGTTGTTCCACTCACGCTGACATTTTCGGCATAGCTATGACCTGCGTTAAGGACTATTTTATTTGCCTCAACGGTTTGTGGCGATTTGGCAAACTTTTTTTCAAAATATTTAAAAGTAGGTTCTAATTCTCTGTTAAACAGAAAATAAATAATACCGAGAGTAAAGACGTTTCGGCTCTTGTCTGCAATTTTAACATCTTCGATGCCGATATTCTTCTGAGCAGCACGAGTCATTGTCGTAACGGGTGCGGCAATAAGGTGATAATCACCAAGGGTACCATCATTCAAGGGGTTCGTTTCATAGCCTGCCTTTTTGATAATATCATCTCTAAAAGTGTCGGCGTCGACAATAATAGTGCCGCCGCGTTTCACATTCTTAAGATTTGCTTTCAAAGAAGCCGGGTTCATTGCCACTAACACATCTGCATGGTCTCCGGAAGATAAAACCAGTTTCGAGCCGAAATGAATTTGAAATCCCGATACACCGGAGATGGTATTATGAGGAGCCCTAATCTCTGCCGGATAGTCCGGAAATGTAGCAAAATCATTGCCTACTAATGCAGTGTTATCGGAGAACAAAGTTCCTATCAGTTGCATCCCGTCACCGGAATCCCCGGCGAATTTAATAACAACATCGTCTAATTCTACGATATTACATTTTTTTTCTGCCATATCAATTTATTTATAATAATACTATTTTTCTATTTTTAAAATAAGCATAAAGGCACTGAATCTAACAACTCAGTGCCCTTATCAAAACAAAGTATGGAATTTCCTTATCCCTACTTGCTATTTCAATTTCAATTTTTTCTTTACGAGAGGCATAATATCATCAGAAGGTTCTGCATAAAGTAAAAGACCTTCTGTGCTGTTAAAAATATATGTATATCCGTTTTCTTTAGCAACTGCTTGAACGGCATTACGCGCTTTTTCAATTAGTGGAGCCATGAGGGCATTTTCCTTTTCCGATAACTTTTGTTGTCCTGACGTTTGGAACTCTTCCATTCTATTGTTAAGATCGTTCAATTCTTTTTCTTTAGCTTCTCTGATAATATCCGACATTGTAGCAGCTCCCTGTTGATATGCCGTATATTTCGTTTGTAATTCCTGTTGCATTGCAATTAATTGATTCTCAATAGATTTATAGAATTTCTCGTATTCTGTTCTAATTGAATCCTGTTCCGGCATCATTTCAAATAAGGATGCAAAATCGATATGTCCGAATTTGTTAACCTTTTGTGCTTTTACCTCAACAGAGCCAAAACAACAAATGACTGCGATAGCGATAACTAAAATTTTTTTCATTTTATTTCTTTTTATGTTTATATTATTTTATTAGACTGCAAAAGTAATCCTTTTTTACAAATATTTCTATTCTTTTCAAATTTTTAATATGAATACCCCATATTCTCAAGGACGTCGTCACTTATATCATATTTCGCGTTCGAGTAAATCATGGTCACGCCATCGGATTTATTGAAGATAATACCATAAGCGTTTTTCTCAGCTATATCTTGAATAGAATTATAAACTCTTTCCTGAATAGGCTTTATCAGTTCCTGACGCTTTTTATACAATTCGCCTTCCGTTCCGAATTTGGCCTTCTGTAAATCTTTAGCTTCTTTCTCCTTGTTGAGTATTTCCTGTTCTTTTTTCTGTCTCATCTCCTCCGGATAAACCACTTTATTCGCCTGATATTCCTTATAGAGTTTGTCTACCTCTGCGAAAATTGCGGAGACTTCATTTTGCCACTGTGCCGAATATTCATCAAGTTGCGCCTGGGCATCATTGAATTCCGGTATTTTCGACAGGATATAATCAGTGTCAACATAAGCTATCTTTTGAGCAAAACAGCTGCCGAAACCTAATATCGACACGGCTGCAATTAAAAAAAACTTTTTCATATCTTCAATTTTTATTGTTTCTACATAAAGAACATATAATGCAAGCATTATGCCAAATTATATATTAATCTATTGACCCGTTGATTGAGAAGTGGAACTGACTTCCCGACGCGCTCGAATTGCTCGGAATCTCGTCAAAACCATAGCCCCAGTCGAGACCTAACAACCCGAACATCGGCATATATACTCTCACACCGACGCCGGCAGATCTGTATGTGTCGAAGGGCTTAAACTCCTTGAAATCATCCCACGAATTTCCGGACTCCGCAAACAGCAACGCATAAATAGTCGCATTAGGATTTAAAGAAAGCGGATATCTAAGTTCTATGGTGTTTTTATTATATATGGTCGCTCCTTCGGAGGGGCTCATGCTTTCAGATGTATACCCTCTGAATCCGATAATTTCTCGTCCGTCGTAATAACCGTAACCGGAAAGGCCGTCGCCTCCCATATAATAACGCTCAAAAGGAGTATAACCCAAGTCTTTGTTATATGTTCCGAGAAAACCGTATCTGACCCTCGCCATCAACACTAAATCTCCTATCAGTTTCTGATAATAAGCGGCTCTGAAATCCCACTTGTGATATTCTACCCATCTGTATCTGTCGTTGCCATCCATCGCTTCATATTCGGCGGCCGTTTTCCTGTTGAATAAAGAATATGGCGGTGTAATCTTTAAACCGAAAGAAATCTCAGATCCATAACGCGGAAAATAAGGAGAGTCGGTGGAACTCCTCGACAAGGTGATCCCGTATGAGAAGTTGAAAAAATTACCTTTATCGATATTGGAAGGAAGATAATAAGAATAGTTGTCAACATAATAGTTTATGAATGAGACCGACTGATATAGCATAAAAAAATCGTCAGGCCACTGTAATCTCTTTCCGAGACCAAAGGTAAGACCATTCTGCTGGAAGACCCCATAAAGGGGTTTTTCCTTAGAATATCCGTTGGTCATCCTCGTAAAATAGTAAGAAGTAGTCAATGCATTCGGTTTCTTTCCGCCAAGCCACGGTTCGGTAAATGACGCGCTGACTGCAATATAGCCCTTGCCATACGTCTGAAATCTCAAAGATAGAGCTTGTCCGTCGCCGACAGGGACAGGATGCCATGCATCTTTTTTGAAAATATTTCTTAAAGAGAAATTAGAAAACTTTACACCTATAGTCCCTACAAGCCTACTATACATCCATCCTAAAGATAATTCCAACTGGTCGGAAGAGGTTTCCTCAACACTATACAGTACGTCGACAGTGCCGTCGAGCGGGTTTTGCTGAATATCGGGAGTGATAGTCTCTGCATTAAAATATCCCAGCCCCGCCAACTCTCTCTGCGAACGGATGATATTGGAACGGCTGAATAAATCACCCGGCAAAGTTCGAATCTCTCGCATCGCGACAAAATCGTTTGTCTTTGTGTTCCCAAGAAGTTTCACCTTGTTGATATTAGCCTGAGCCCCTTCATAAATTTGTATTACCATATCAATAGAGTCGTTCTCTACTAATACTTCCATTGGAGTTACCCTAAAGAACAAATATCCGTCATCCATATATAAAGAACTGACGTCCATGCCTGTCAGATTGAAGTTGAGGTTCGCCTCCATTTCTTTTTGGTTGTAAACATCACCCTTGTTAATTTTCAAAATGGCGTTCAACTCTCCGGCAGTATGTTTTGTATTACCTACCCATGTAATGTTTCTGAAATAATATTTCTTCCCTTCGGAGACATTAATGTCAAGTAAAAGATTTCCCCTGTCAGAGGTCGTATATACAGAGTCGCTTACTATTTTGAAATCCCTATATCCCAGGGAGTTATATTTGTCGACTAACTTTTGTTTGTCTTCTTCCCATTTATCCTCTACAAATTTTGACCCTTTAAAAATGCGAACATTCGTATTACGCATAGCATAAAGTGCTGCGTTATAAGCTATCTCCGACATGTCGAAAGTGATAGACTTTTTCATAGTCGAAATAAACAGTGTGTCAAGATAATCCAATGGTTTAAAATAACCCTGCTCCTTTGTCTCTTTAAAAGTCATCTTAATCTGCGCGTCGTCAAGATTCTCATTCCCTTCAATATTTATATGCTGTATTTTTACTTTCTTCCCTTTTTGGATGTCAAAAGTTAGTATCAAGCTGTTTGCTTCCATGGTATCCGGCTGTTGTAAGATATCAAGGTCGAGATTATAAAAACCTTTTTTTGCATAGAAAGAACGAATTATGTTATCTATGCGCATCAGCATATTATCGTTTACCACATCGCCTCTAATAATGTTTATTTCGTCACGAATATTATCAGCATCCGCCTTTTTTATCCCTTTAAAAGAAAACTTGGAAAGTCGCGGCCTCTCCTCTAAAAAGATGTCGAGGAAGACTTTATCTTCCACTATAGAGGTCGCTGTTATGGAAACATCCGTAAACAGGCCCTGCTTCCAGAGGTTCTTTGTCGCCGCAGTGATTTTATCGCCGGGGACAGAAATTTTATCTCCTACCTTCAAGCCGGAGATCATCTTCAGGACGTTTTCGTCAAGGTATTTTACTCCAGATATTGTAACACCACCAATGACATATTCTTTCGGTCTGCTATAACTGATGTCATTCATTTCATTTGAAAAAGTTATCTGCGCCTTCGCAAAAAAAGGCATAACCGAGAATAACAGGAACAATAGGGGTAGTTTATATTTCATTTTTCTTTATTTATTATTATCAATAAGTCCGAAGCGTCTTTTTCGATGAGAATACTCTTCGATAGCACTGAATAAATCTTCTTTTTTAAAATCCGGCCACAGCGTCTTGCAAAACAGCAATTCCGCATACGACGCCTGCCACAGCAGGAAATTACTCAGTCGGTATTCTCCCCCCGTTCTGATAATCAGATCGGGATCGGGGTAATTTTTTGTATCGAGGTGATTAGAGATATATTTTTCATCTATTATCTCCGTTTTTCCGTTTTCTCGTTCTGCGACGATATCTTTTACTGCGCGCACAATTTCATCACGAAAAGAATAATTAAGAGCCAGAACGACCGTAAGGTTGACATTCTTCTCGGTCTTTTTCATGCACCATTTGTATTTTTCTACGACGTCGGGGCGCAGCGCATTGAGGTTTCCTATCACAGCTATTCTGATACCGTTTCCCATCAACCTGTCGATGTTTTCATCTACGGTATTTATGGCAAGATTCATAAGGCCTGTAACTTCTTCTTCGGGGCGTTTATTATTTTCCGTCGAAAAAGCATAGAGGGTAAGATATTCGACGCCTTTTTCAAGACAGCCGCGCAGCACTTCATCTACAGCGTCAGCACCGTGGATATGACCGAAAGAGCGTGGCTGATTTCTTTCCACGGCCCATCTTCCGTTGCCGTCCATTATTATGCCTATATGTCTCGGTATGCCATTCATTATACTAATAACCCTTTAAATGTTCTTTACAACGCTTGCTCTTTGCCACATTAAAACAGTAGGAAAACCCGACTTGTAGCATTGAATACCAATCGGGATGAGCGGTGTCACAAACAAAAAGCATCTCCTTGTCCCTAAACTGTTCCTCGTCACCATAATAGTACATCCCGTCAAGCCAGTCGACGAAAGTGCGGTGCATCATCCATTCCAGGTGTATTCCCCAATTATATGAGAAAGAGTATTTTACGCCAAACCCGAAGGCAATGCCGGGAGCTACTGTATTGTGCTTCTGTATTTCAGTTCCATCGCTCCCATGTAATCCTTGGCTATTAAACAGATATTCATCTTCGAGAAAGCCCCCCTGACAAAACACGGGGAATGCGCAACTTACACCTCCTACGAGGTAGGTAGTCCAAAAATTATTTCTTGCTCCGATAAAAAACGGGAGGAAGTTGACTTCACACAACGCTGAGGCGTCAATAATATCCGACTTAAACCATCCGCTTCGTGATTCCAGAGAATGGGAAGAGATGTCATCAGCATGTAATCTGCCGTAATTTCCGGAAAGTCTGACGGCAAACCTCGTAGTCAGGTTATATCTTGCATATAATCCGGCTGAGAAGTCAGTGTTTAAAAACTGTTTCCCGGGATTTAATTCGCCAAGATAATAACAAGCGCCTCCTGAGAGACCGACCTCAACCACTTGAGCGTTTCCCGAAAAACTCTTTGTCAAACAAACTAATGCTACCAGCAATGCCGCTAATAATTGTCTCATTTTCACTTTAAACTGCAAAGTTACATCTTTTTTAGTTTCTCGCATCTATTCCCCAACTTAATTTGTCTCTTATAGTATTATAAAAGTTAACGCAGTCGGGACGTACAAGATTAATTTCAAAATCATTTCTTCTGACAGTAAAATAGCTTCCGCTTTTATAATATTTATGCAAAGAATCGACGTTAACACAAAACTCCTCTCCTCTGCATTCGACGAAGACTTTTAAAATGCTGTCGTTTGAAATAACGATAGGACACACAGTTAAATTGTGTGAAGCGATAGGACTAAGCACAAAACTGTTTACGTCGGGAGCTAAAATCGGTCCGCCTGAGCTCAAAGAATAGCCCGTCGAACCGGTCGGCGTAGCAATTATTAAACCGTCGCCCCAATATTTATTAAGAAAAAGCCCGTTTGAAATCACCTTAATGGTGAGTAGCGAATATGGCTTTTTACGAGAAAAGCATATTTCGTTCAATCCGTAATTAAGATTCTCGAACTTCCCCTCTTCGTCCTCAATTTTTAAAAGGGTTCTCTTTTCCAATTCATAATGACCGCTGAAAAGTTCCGAAAGCACAACAGAGATATTGTCGTGATTGACAACGGAAAGAAATCCGAGGCGCCCGAAATTGAAACCGAGAATGGGTATTCCGGAATTTGCCACTTTTTTAACGGAGTCAAGCAATGTGCCGTCCCCGCCAAAAGAAAACAGAAAAGAAACGTCTTTCGGTAAATCTTCACTGCTCATAAATAAGTTGTTGCTTTCAGGCAAAGTAGTCTGTTGCCTCACAATTTCATAAAAGGACTTATACCATATAATCTCATAGCCTTCCTCGCCTACTCTCTCTATAACTTTTTGCAACAAAGGAATATGTATGTCTTCCATCTGCAACCCGTAAAAAGCGATCTTTTTCATGTCGATTGAAATATTGTGCAATGATACAAAAAAAGACTCTTTTTTAATGAATATTTTATAGTTTTGTTTTTTTTTAACTACCTTCGCGGCATAAAAATTAACTTTATTTTTCAATATATGAGTGAGTCTATTAAGCATGAATGTGGTATTGCCTTTTTGAGACTGCTTAAGCCTCTTGACTATTACTACAAAAAATACGGCACTTACTGCTATGCATTAAATAAGATGCATTTACTTATGGAGAAGCAGCATAATCGCGGACAAGACGGTGCCGGCATCGCTTCCATAAAGATGAATCTTCCTCCCGGAGTCCCATATATTGACTTGGTACGTTCTAACAATTCCATGCCTATTAAAGAGGCTTTTAATCAGGTCTTTGCGAAAATTGAGCCTTTTCAGGACAAGCTCTCCGACTCAAAAACCGACGGTCAATGGATTAAAGAACATATCCCTTTTATGAGTGAGGTTTTTCTTGGACATTTGCGTTATGGCACTTTCGGAAAAAACGATATCAACAATCTGCATCCGGTGATGCGTGAGAACAACTGGAAAACACGTAGCCTTCTTCTTGCCGGAAATTTCAACCTCACCAACATTCCGGAATTATTTTCACAATTAGTAGAAATAGGTCAATACCCGCAACGCACCTCTGATACCGTTACTATTCTCGAGAAAATCGGACATTTTCTCGACGAGGAGAACGAAAGTCTTTACCAACAGTATAAAGGCACCGGGGAGACCAGTAAGGTTAACGCCACAAATTATATCATTAAGAATCTCGACATAGTATCTATTCTGAAGCGTTCTACAAAAAGGTGGGACGGAGGCTATGTTATCGGCGGCATGTTTGGACACGGAGACTCTTTTATCCTTAGAGATCCCGCCGGCATTCGCCCCGCATATTATTATATCGACAAAGAAGTGGTGGTTGCCGCCTCAGAGCGTCCGGTTATTCAAACTACCTTCAATGTAAAAGTTGAAAAAATTAAAGAACTCCTTCCCGGTCAGGTGCTGATAGTAAAGCATAACGGCGAAATATTGCTGGATAACTTTGCCACTCCGACAAAGGTGCTCCCCTGCTCTTTCGAAAGGATTTACTTTTCACGAGGAACAGATAAAGACATCTATCAGGAAAGAAAGCAGTTGGGCAGATTTCTGTCGCATTCGCTCCTTAAAGCCGTTGACTTCGATATTAAAAACACCATCTTCTCTTATATACCAAATACTGCCGTTGATGCCTATTACGGACTGATGGACGAGTTAAACAGCTATTGCGACAACCTGAAGTTTGAAAAAATAAGTAAGCTGGAAGGCAAACCCGACAAAGATACTTTAAAAGAGATTCTTAACTTTCATCCCCGCTTTGAGAAAGTGGCAGTAAAGGATATCAAGTTAAGAACATTTATCACAGAGGATGTTGAAAGAGATGATCTGGTTGCACACGTTTACGACACCACTTATGGAATTGTTAAGGAATATGTAGACAATTTGGTTATAATAGACGACTCCATAGTAAGGGGGACGACGTTACGACAGAGTATAATAAAGATACTCGACAGGCTGGGACCGAAAAAGATCGTAATCGGTTCTTCTGCACCTCAGATCAGATATCCCGACTGTTATGGCATTGACATGGCAAAACTCTCCGATTTTGTTGCCTTTAATGCGGCCATTCTCTTATTGAAAGAGCAGGGCTTACATCACATCATTGACGACGTTTACGAAAAAATCAAAGCACTCGCCGGCACGGAAGGGATAAAGGAAGTCAACTGTGTCAAAGAGATATACGCTCCATTTTCTACTGAAGAGATATCCGACAAGATAGCGGAAATCGTAACACCTCCGGGCTGCAATGCCGAGGTGAGTGTTATATATCAAACCATCGAAGATTTGCACGTAGCATGCCCTAAAAACAAAGGCGACTGGTATTTCACCGGTGATTATCCAACGCCGGGAGGAAATCGAGTCGCCAATCTCGCCTTCATAAACTATTATGAAGGACGTAATGAAAGAGCCTATTAAAGATTAGATTTAATCTTCTCAGCTATCTGTATAAATTCTTCGGGGGAAAGTTTGGCCTTTTCCTTACTGAAGTCCATATCTTTTGAAGAATTCAGAGGGACGAGGTGTACATGTGCATGGTTAACGTCGAGACCTATAACGGCCATTCCGACTTTCACACAGCAGAAAGATTTTTTTATAGCAACGGCTATTTCCTTGGCAAAAGCCAACAGGTCCTGATAGTCTTCATCATTCAAGTCGAAGATATAGTCGACTTCTTTTTTAGGGATCACGAGAGTATGACCTTTGGTAAGAGGGTTGATATCAAGAAATGCGAAACATTTCTCATTTTCGGCCACCTTGTAGCAGGGGATCTCTCCTTTAATAATTTTTGAGAACAGTGTTGCCATAAGATTATCTCCCTATTTCTAAAATTTTCAAAGTAATAATACCTGCGGGCACTTGAATTTTAACTGTTTCTCCTTTAGTTTTTCCAAGCAGTCCTTTTGCTATAGGAGAAGCAACAGAAAGTTTATATTCTTTTAAGTTAGCTTCATTTTCGGGGACGATAGTATATTCCATCGCTTTATTATTTGCCATATTCAAAACCTTCACTTTAGAAAGTATCAGCACTTTCGAGTCGTCAAGTTTTGATTCATCGATGATTTTTGCATTTCTGATAACATCTTGCATCGATGCAATCTTAATTTCGAGCAGACCCTGGGCTTCTTTAGCGGCATCATATTCGGAATTTTCCGACAAGTCTCCTTTATCTCTCGCCTCTGCTATTTGGCGGGATATATTTGGCCTTTCCACAGTTATCAGATGATGTAATTCATCTTTTACCTTTTTCAATCCTTCTTCTGTAAAATATTTACTTGTGCTCATAACATCATTTTTTAAACAATAAAAAAGAAAAGAACCCTAATAAAAGGGTTCTTCTCATTAAGAATGTATTTTTTGTATATTAATACTACAAATTAAAAGTCGAGTTTGACTCCAACAGTATGTATGCCGGCACAGGGGTTAGAGAACCTGTAACTGTAATCGATTTCGAATCCATTACGGGTAGTTTTATTGACCGGTATTTTAACTGTTGCGCCACAGCTCGGACCTGTAAAGATAGTGGTACGGGTTGCCATATTAAAGATACCTTCTTCGTAGGTGTAACCGCCGCGGAGGATGAGATAATCTTTAAGTGACACTTCAGCACCAATAGCTATTTGGTCTTTCGAGAATGCGTTGGAAATGAATGTGCCGGAGAAAGTCAGACGATAATCATTTTCAAAGTTAAAGTCGTAAGCCAAACCGATAAGCAGTTGTGAAGGCATTTCAAATGGGGTTTCTCTTGTTTGGAGAGTAAACTGGTTTTCGCCTTTTCCGTCGAGGACGGTACGGATAGAAAGACCATCTCCGTTAAAGCTCATAGTTGGACCCCAGTTTTTAAGGGTTATCCCGAATTTCAGGTTATCGGTTTTACCGGTAACATATTGGATACCGACGTCAAAAGCAACACCGGTAGCTTTTATGTTAGCTAAGTTTTCACTGATAATTTTAACGAGGATACCGCCATAAATACTATTTGAGAACATCCTTGCGAAAGAAACGCCGAGGTTAAGACAGTTAGGGGAATAATTACCCATACCGCCTTCCGGGATGCTCTCAGTAGTAATTGGAACATCGCCCCATGACATATTCATCATGTAAATGCCTATTGCATTAACTTCGCCCACCTGTTGGGTTAAACCGATAGAATAAATGTTGATATCGGTAAGATATCTCATATAGGTAAAAGCCACGTCGGTACCTTTTGTAAAGGCCGTACCTGCAATATTCATAAAGAAACCTTCTGTACCACGAACAGCAGCGGTATTACAATTACCCCAGCCGGAACTTGCTCCCCAAGGGTTAATAAGTAATTGCGAAGCGCCGGCTTCCCCCACACGGTCTTTATTTCCCGCGTAAAGTACCACAGGGCTGATCATTAAAACGGCTATTAAAGCTGCTAAATATTTTCTATATATTTTTTTCATCTCTGATATTTTTTGTAATTATAAAAACATTAATGATTAGAAGGTATTCAAGTCCACAGGACGTAACGCGCCAAACCATTTCAGAGTTCTTTCTCCGATGCCCGGAGCACTAACATGTATAAGATACATACCGCTGGATATTGGGATGTTCTTGGAGTTTTTCAAGTCCCAATCCTGATATGTTTGTTCACTTGACTTCGTGTATTGACGAATCAGCTGACCTGCAGCATTGAAGATCGTAATAGTACAAGTGTTTGGTAAGTTAACTATTTTTACCCTGTTATCCAACTGAGTAGCATCATAGTCTGAAAGTCCGTAATAAGGATTAGGAACAACCGAGATGTCATCAAGTTCTGAAACGAGAATTTCTTCAACACCTTTTTCTGTAGCTATAGCTTCTGTGGAGAACTTATAAGCAGGGAAGAACCTGTTGTATTCGGTTTCGGTAACAGTATCGTTAACTGCAATATTCGAGAAATATCTTTCGTACGGTCTGTTGATACGGATCTGTACAGTCGCCTTATTATCCAAATAGGTCTGCTCTGTATTACCCGAGTATTTTTCGGAAACCAGCGGTAAGCCTACCCACATGACATTTGCATAAACAGCGTCGCGTCTCATTGTTAACAGAGCAACCGGGATGTTCTCTTCGTATGAAAGAGAATGATGAGCCCAAAGACCTGCATCATACGCCGGTGAGTCAAATATTGGATGGTAGACTCCTGATCCGCCTTGTACGCCCTTGTTACAACCGAAAACATATACATAATGTTTACCGCCGAACAGCAATGCTGATGAAGGAGGATTGGTATATGTAGTATAGGGTTTGTACATATCAAGAACTATGTTTGCCGTAGGATTCCATTTCATATCGCGTCCGTTTTCGCCAACGAGCCATGAGTCTTCAGCGAACATCATATTAAGACGCTCACCTGTTTCAATGTTGATAGCGTAACCCGGGAACCAGCCCATACCTGTTGCGCTAATATAGTTGGCCGCTTCAGGATCAGTATAGTTGTTTCCACCATTAGGATCCGCCTTATTGCCGTATTTGTCAACTGAAGCACTCCTTCTGACCATATATTGCGACTGGCCGCCTTCCGATAAAGCATTATCGGAGCACATTTCCACAACAGGACAACGGGTCCATTTCGATTTATCCGAAGTAAATACTATGTCGACACTATATATATTCTGCATTTGATTCCACTGTCTTGATCTCGACGTATAAGCGGGACCGACAATACTTTGATCATTATGAGCAACAAACATATATGGAGTCCAAGCAGAACCGGCGACTTTTTCATAAACTCCAGCGCCATCATAAGCGATACCTGTCGGGGTGCCGGCACTACCGGTAGCCATGTTCCAGTCGTTATTCTTTGGATTGTCCGGGTCAACGTTTTCACCGCAACGGATCCAGTTATAAGGACCATCTTCGTCGATATCGGCAAGACCGCTTAACCATTTGTCGGAACTGTCTGCATAAGCTATATTAGAATAAAGCAAGCCATTATCAGATACGAGAGAAGAATATACATGAGTAAGATCACTTGCCTCACCAAAAGAACCTACATCATAAATCTTAGTAAAATATGACTGTTCCAAAGTAATGGAAATACCCAGATCGAGGAACAACTGTTCGTTTTGGAAAATAGTCGAAGTATCCGATGTATATCTTTTTCCCGAATCAAGATCGGTAAGAACCCATCCGGCAACAAGTTTACTTGCCGTATCCGGTACTCTGGTGTCACCGCTGACATTTTCTGTGCCTACTCTGTACATGGAGTCAAACTTCAATTCGTAGTTTGCTTTAACCACATTCAACGGGTCTATAACCTTAACTGCTAAAGGACCGTAATTTTTCTTATAATCAAGCTCATAAGAAATAGGATAATCTTCTTCTCCGACGTGTTGTTCAGCAATAATTCTTCCCGGGTATATTTCTGTACCTGATCCATAATCTTCGATAACAAGATTTCCATCGTCGGTCATTTTGTATGTGATAGGATTTTTATCCATGATAGCATCTATGGAAGAATTTTCGAGCATAAGAACGAAACCGCCGTTACCATGACCTTGAACACGGGTAATAGGAGGTTGATCTCCATAAGTAGAATTGATTACAAGTCCACCTAACGGTTTATGAGGGATTGCTTCATAAGTAGTGATATTCTTTCTTCCTGACAGGAAGGGTTCTTTCTGTCCATCAATACCACACTCACCTACTATCCACTGATCCGGCTGATCCGAATATTTCTTATACTGGTTATATCCGTATGCAATTGCCGTGAAATAATATGACTTATGATTAATAAGAGGCTGACTGTCGAAAGCATCTGTTGTAACAGTAATTGAGTGAACGATACCGGCATCTTTGCCATCAACCATAACAGCAGGAACATTTGCTTCCATTGTATTATTATAGGTGAAGTTTACAAGCTTGGTAACGCCATTTTTAACATCGCACTGGAAGATTTGTCTGATCTTTGATTCATCTCCAAGGTCGGAAATAGAAGCTTCCGAATCAACCAACTGATATACTACATAGCCTTCAAAGCGATAAGCAGAGTCATAAAAAAGAGTGTCATTACTTAAAGTGGCAATATAGGGGTCAACTTCAATATATTTTTCACCGAAGTTATTACCTGTATCATTGGTCTTTCTGTTACTGATATAAATAACAAGGCTGTTTTCAAGTTCGCGTATTGTCAAGTCAGGAGCGTTAGGTCCATTCACAACAGCGAAGCAGTTATCGAATAAAGCCTGACATTTATCATCGACGGTACGAAGAAGTTCAACAGAGGCCCAAGCTCCACCGGCTGTTGCTCTTGCCCAAGGAATACCTACAGTAATGTAGTTAACCTGACCGGGTAAAAGTTCGAAAGGTCCTGCGGACTGCATAAAACGTCTGTCTTCAGCCTTGTTGCCGGCAGTAACTTCAGTCCAATAAGATTCTTGTGGCTGAACACCTTTAGTTCCCCACAAACACGGGTCTGAATCTCCCGGGAACATGAAGTCGGTTTCAATATCTTCAGCGCCAGAACTGACGTGTGCATTTCCACCATATTTCATCTTCGTATTATCAAGCCAGAGACCTCTTAGCAAGTTATAGTAGTCGGCAGCATAATTAGGGTCAGTCATATAGTCTGCACCGCCATTATTATGGTAAACGAATCTACGCATGCCGAAACGTTCGTCGTCAACGATACCGTTACCGAAGTTAACACCGTTGATTGCGGCTGAATTAACTAAAAATTGTCCGTATTGAGAACCTTCTTGAGGGCCGTCTCCATAATAAAAATTAATAAGGTATCCGTCTTGTGTAACTATGCTGCAATCCAATGCGGAATTAGCCGTATTGTTACCATTATAGGATGGGCCTTTTAAACCGTCGCCATAGAATGCCGGGTTGTCATAACCGTCTGCATCGAGGTATGGACCCTGGAAGAAGTCGACACCAATCGCAGGAGGCTGATTACCATAAGCATTATACTGTCCGTTTCCGTCTCTATCTGAACCGTTATAGCAATAACCGAGACCACGTAAAACGTCACAGCCCACATAGTCGTCTTTTGCATAACCGAGGTCGGTATCAACCCATTGGCTGAAATATGTGTCGGTTAAAAGATAACTGGAACGGTTAATAATTTCATAACTATAGAAAGTCATGTTGTTAATTTCGTCATTTGAAGAAAATGCAAATGCCTGGGCTCTAATTTCGAAACCGATCTGAGCACCGAAAGTTTCGGTGTGAATATTACCCTTATCGTTGAATACCCACCATAAGGTCTCATCACCTTTAATAACCTGGTCGACGAGAATTCCGTTACCTTCCATTGTAACGGCCGGTTTATAAGAGGTATCGCCGGCGTAATTACTAGGGCAAAGGGTATTACTTAAGTCATAATAAGGATAGTCGCCCGCGGTAGGATCATATTTACCGTCACCGTCATTATCATAGAAAGGAGCGAGATAATAGCTCTGGTCTGCAGCGGTATTACCGTGAGCAGGCCAATTCATAATTTCTGAAGGGATGGAATAATCGGGATCTAAAGAAGGGTCATAAATACCAGTAGTAGGATCACAATTAGAGAGAAATTCACTAACCATATCCTGTGACATATAGAATAATTTGTCATATTCCAAGCACGTGCTTGGTGTAACTTCAGCCGAAGTCATAGTCAAAGGACCCGGCCAATAATCGTTACCTCCGGGGAGTCCTAAAGCAGCCGGACCTTGACGGAATCTGACGGCAGCAAGTTTCAACTGGAAGTTGGAGTCAATACCGCCAATCCACAAACCTGCAGAAAACATGGATGTTTTATTTGAACCGGCCGGAATTTCATACATGGGGTTTTCAAAATCCCACCACATGTCACCACCTGTGTTGATACGACAGCTGACATTGTTCACCTGCAACATTTTATAACCGGCGCCGGGAGCACATCCTGCAGCATTCGATTTTATTGTCTTAGGCGATTTGGCCGCTCCCTGCACTTTTTCGGCTTGCGCGCCGAAAGAGATGCAAAAGCACAAAACAATCGATAAAAGTAAACTTGATATATTTTTCATAATTGTATAATTTTTCATTTTATAAACCAACAACCTATTAGAAATTATAACTTACACCGACACGTATAACTCTCGGGCCGGAATAGTTACTCGGATTATTACATCTGATAGCATATAACATTCTATATGTAGTCTCATTTAACTGCTGTGAAATAATATTCTGATATTCTGCAGAAGCCAAATAACCGTCGTCGTCAGCGTTACCTGTAGCAGCATAAACTGATAATACGTTCGCCGAATTAAATACGTTCAACACCTGTAAGAAGACGTTTAGATAATGCTCACGGGCATTTCCGTCTTTTTTGGAGGATGTCAAATAGATATCCTTGTCAAGGCGGAGGTCACATTTGAAGAATGCCGGCATACGTGAACCGTTGATAGAACCTTCGATAACCCTACCGCCGGAGACGAGTGAGTAAACCTTACTTGACTTTGTATATGGTGTTCCTGTTCCACCCTGGAAGGTAACATTAAGACCTGTGTTCTGTAACCAGTTGATGGTCTTTGTTTCACCTTTCTTATTTGTTTTTGTTGTAACAGGTCCGTTATATTGCTTGCCGTCGCCGAAACGATAGTCGACATTCAAAGAAATTCTGTGTCTCTGGTCATTATCAAGTGGCGTTAAAGTACGGAGGTTAGGCTGTCCTGAAGAGACGATTGCTGCAGTAGCTGATGGGTCGGAACCCGTACCGTTTGCAAATTGTAAAGTATAAGCAGCTTTAACTCTTATGTTTTTTGTTCTTCTTAGGTCATAAGTAACCGTTAAACCCTTGATAGTACCGAAGTCGAGATTTTCATAAGAATAATATGTCTTCGGATACGCACCGGTGAAACGATATATCTGGATCTGATTACGCAACTCACGATAGAAAGCAGAAATGATCAAAGCGGAAGTATTTGTAAGTCTCTGTTGGAAACCAACCTCATATTCAATATTTGTCTCCGGCTTCAAGTCAGGATTATTAAGTGTCGTCGTCCCTTTGGAAGGAAGATAATAATAATCGGTAATGGAGATTGTTGAATTAGAAGTAGGACGCTGTGTCAAAATATCATAGTGAGCGAAGAATAAGGCCTCATCCGAAATCGGGAAGGAGAATGAAATTCTGGGCATTACATTTATTTGAGGAGTATAATCCGTAAAAGCGTCCGCACTAATTTCTGATGTTGCGTTAGGATTTACTATATAAGGTAAAATACCGTTTCCTAAATCGAGGGTCGTTTCAGGGTCGGAAGTATAAATACCGTTTGCATCATACCATGTGTTTCCGCTACGATAACCGACTATTTGTGTAGGATTATTAACATCATTAACATAAACCACATAATCGTCACCCATATTAGAAGGTATGCTTGTTTGTGCTATTTCATCAGGAATAGCTGTATTCGATTTTATGTCGGCTACAGTATATGCAGGGAATAACAGATAGGCATCTTTAAGAACCGGCTGGTTTGCGTCAAATCCGTCAACACGAACACCTACATTAAAGATAAGGTCTCTGAATGAAAACACATCCTGTAAATAGATAGCGCCGTAATAAGGACGGGAAGCACCGATATTTCTTGTGAAATAGCCGTCTGCATCTTTTCCTGTCAGGAAGTCTTCAATAGAATATTTACCTTTGATCTTATTTCCGAAAGCATCGAACCCTCTGTATGCTACCAACTCGTTATCAAGTAATTCCTGCTGCGAGAACATGTCAAGCGATAATTCACCGTTTAATGACCCAACGACATAATTACCGCCGGCATCATAATAATTCATGGTTTTATTAACCGGGTCGTAAGAATCAACATCGATCCATTCCTGACCGTCGATACTCAATCCAAGGAGAGATCTTAAACTCTTGTCAACCTTATATTGTGAACCACCGGAATAAAGGAAGTTATAATCTACCTGTCCAAGGAAAACGGTTCCGTCTTCATTGTAAGCCAAAATAGGATTATTTGTATCCAGCTCACTGATATGGGTATTTGAGAAACTTCTCATATACTGCCAGAGAGAGTTGGCACTTACTCCGTAAGAAGATGAAACGCGCTGTTCAAACTGAAGTCCAAACTGTAAGGAATGGTTCCCTATATCGGCATTTAATCTCAATGCTACGCCGACCTGTTGTGTTTCAGCTTCGCTATATGAATATTGAATAGAGCCGGGGGCTGTAAACAAACTGTATATTGAAGAAGGATTATCACCATTCAGTAATCCGTTGGCGGCAATGATACTATTTGTATTATCATAGAATCCGGTAGGATCGGAGAACAATGAATAATACTGATCCATATAGTTCGCAAGGTACGGATTAATTTCACCACGGGTGAATCTTACCATAGTATCTACATAACCCTGGAAAACTCTTACACCTTCAAGTGTTCTTTCTTCTCCGTCAATTGTAACGGTTACAGTTTGATCCTCGAGGTAAGATCTGTATTTCATAGTCTCATATTTACCTATATAACCATAGTCGAAAAGGTTGTTTTTATGTGTTGCATCCTGTGACTTTGCGCTATAATTGGTATAGTCTGCCTGTAACTGATAATAAACATTTTGAAGCAAAGACTCTTCATTTGTTTTAAAACGTTGAGAAAAACGGGCGAATACTCTCCATGTCTGACTGATATTCTGACCGTTGTTTTCATAGTTTAACATTGAAGAACTATAGCTGTAGCCTCTTCCGTTAGAGTAGTTGTAGTTACCACCGATAGAGAGGTTTACCAAAGGAGAGGTTTTAACGTCGATTTTTCCTGAAGCAGCTATTGACAAAGAAGGTGTATTCGGGCAGGATTTTTGCAAGTGAATATTATCTTCTGTCATAAAACTTGCGTTGCTCCAAACACCTGTTCCCTGATCGGACAGCCTGATAGGAGTTTGTTGTAAATATTGCAAATAGTCATCATTTGCAACATAAACGCCGTTAGCAACGCTGGAACTCATCGAATAGACCCCGTCAACAGCAAGGAAGTAACCGAGAATAGAACTCGGGTCGTTAGGATCTTTACTCTTGATCAACGGGCCGTTTATATTAATACCGACCCTGTTATATCCGTAAGCGTCAAGCCCTGCGCCCTCACCGAAACCGGAGGTCTGATATTCGACACCCATCCCAAAATCACGGCTCGGTCCCTTTGTTGTAATAGAGATAACACCACCGGTAACGTCACCATACTGGGCGGGAACACCTCCGAGAACAACTGAAATCTGATCATAAGCCGACTGTGGAAGAGAAGTCGAACCCGTTACTCTGATACCGTCTATGTAATAAACAGTACCTGAAGAACGTTGACCACGAATACTTCCGACTTCACCATCTCGTGAGAAAACGCCACCGACAGTCGTAGCAACTGCGGCAACTGATTTCTCAGGCAACTTCTCAATTTCTTCTGAAGTCATTGTTCCACCACTCTGCGTCTTGTCCTTACTGATAAGAGGAACTTCGTATTCGACGACCTCTACGACATCAAGGTTAACAGCTGTGTTGTTCAACGAAATGTCATACCAGTTAACCTGATCCGCAAGAATACGAACATTGTTAACCTGGAATGTTTGGAAGCCGACAGCTGAAGCAATAAGGGTATAAGTACCCGGCTCGATAGGCTTAATTGTATAAACCCCGTCAAAGTCTGCTGACGCACCGCCTTTTTGAACTCCGGATTGCTGAACTACTACGTTAGCATACGGAATAGGCTCCTTCGTTTCCTTGTCAAGAACATACCCTTTTAAAGTGGAGGTCTGCGCATACAAACCGACACTTAATACGAGCGTAAATCCTAATGAAAAAAGTAATCTTTTTAGCATACCATATAAATTTATATTATTTTTTTTTCAAAAACATTAATAAAGTACCGATCGTGTTTAAGCATAAACACAATTGTCTGCAAATTTAACTAATTTTTGCAATTATTAATGTAAGGTGTGTGTAAAATTTCTGAAAAAATTACGGCTTTTTTTAAATCGAAGTCGGCTTCGCCTTCAACATCTTGATTTTTAGAATGTTCTTCTGAGGCTTCCTCTGAAATTTTTTTTAAATTTTCGCTTTTTTTAAGAAAATTTCCCTCCTTTTGGGGCTCTTTTTTGAAGGTAGAAAAGGATTTGTTTTCGGTTTTTTGACGATTTTCCTGCTCCTTTTTGTTGAAAAATTCCCCCTCTTTGTTGAAAAGTTCTTTTTTCTCCGGTGCAGCAACAGTTTTTTCCGCCTGTTTTCTGGCTTTCCCTATGGCTGTAGCAACAACCCAAATCAGCCCTAATATCAAAATTATCCACTGTTCCATATCGTCTAATTTTCTACTGTTACATATCTGCCGTCATAAAAAGTCCGATAATCGCGCAAGGGTCTGAAAGCAGTCTCGTTTCCTCCAGCAGGCAAAGCATAATTCATCAGATCGTAAATCGTTCCGCAGTGCGGACATGTTGCAAGAATACCGAACTCCTCAATATCAACCGTATACTGATATTTACATGAGTCGTGCGTACATGTTAAATCAAAGGCAATACAGTCGCTCGGTTTTCCTTCGTATGCTTGTCTGAAAACCACTATCCCGCGATACCCTGCCGTAGTGTCTATAACAGACCCGCACATCGTGAGCAGATCCTGATTAGAACCCATAAGCAAATCATACGACCTCGTAAAATACACCACGGGGAAGTCCTTGTTGTAATCTTCACATGAAGATAACAAGCACATAATTAAAGCTGTGACACAAAGGACCGTTTTACCTGATCTCATTATTATTTAATATTTATAAATTTCTGCCTTATAAGGACCCTCTACCGGAACACCTATATAATCGGCTTGTTCTTCCGTAAGAACAGTCAATTTAACGCCTAAATGCTCCAAGTGTAAACGGGCTACTTCTTCATCAAGTTTTTTCGGGAGGCAATAAACACCGATTTCATGTTTATTATTCCATAGCTCCATCTGTGCAAGTGTCTGATTCGTAAAAGAATTACTCATCACAAATGAAGGATGTCCGGTAGCACAGCCCAAATTCACAAGTCTGCCTTCGGCTAACAAATATATACAGTGTCCGTCGGGGAAAATATACTTGTCTACTTGCGGCTTGATATTGATCTTCTTTATACCGGGATATTCTTCAAGCGAATACACTTGAATCTCATTATCGAAATGCCCGATATTGCAAACAATGGACTCATCTCTCATATTCAACATATTATCGAGCGTTATCACATCTCTGTTACCCGTACAAGTCACAAAAATATTGCCTTCTTTTACTGCTTCTTCCATCGTGGTGACTTCAAACCCTTCCATGGCTGCCTGCATTGCGCAGATAGGATCGATTTCAGTAACAAGCACTCTCGCTCCATAAGAACGCATAGATTTAGAACAGCCCTTACCTACATCCCCATAACCGAGTACGACGGCAATTTTTCCTGCAATCATTACATCGGTGGCTCTTTTTATGCCGTCGGCAAGAGATTCTCTACAGCCGTAGAGATTGTCGAATTTCGACTTCGTCACCGAATCGTTAACATTTATTGCCGGGAACAAAAGGGTATTCTCTTCACTCATCCTGTACAGTCTGTGCACGCCGGTAGTTGTCTCTTCCGAAACTCCACGGATGTCTTTTATCATTCTGTGCCATTTAGTGTTATCTTTTTGATAAACATCTTTCAGCAATTCCACTATAATAGTCTCTTCCCTGTTCAAACCTGCGGTTTCCCATATACCTTTATTATTCTCGAGTTTATAGCCCCAATGAATCAAAAGGGTTGCATCGCCGCCATCGTCAACTATCAAATTAGGACCTTTTCCTTCCGGAAAAGACAAAGCCTGAAGCGTACATTTCCAATACTCTTCCAGGGTCTCTCCTTTCCATGCAAACACAGGGATACCGGCTTTTGCTATCGCTGCTGCCGCATGATCCTGGGTAGAAAAAATATTACAACTGGCCCATCTGATATCCGCGCCGAGTGCTTTCAGCGTCTCTATCAAAACTGCCGTCTCTACTGTCATGTGCAGAGAACCCATAATTCTTGCTCCTTTTAAAGGCTTCTCTTCCGAATATTTTTTTCTCAACGACATAAGTCCCGACATCTCTTTTTCTGCTATATCAAGAGATTTTCTGCCCCAATCGGCAAGATTAATATCTTTTATCTTATAATTTTCCATAATATTTTTTATATAATCAACATCGCATCTCCGTATGCGAAAAATTAATATTTCTCTTCTATTGCCTGTTTATAGGCTTTCATTATTAAATCGTAGCCACCAAACGCACATATCATCATAAGCATCGGTGAATATGGAAGGTGGAAATTGGTAAGCATGCTGTTGGCCACAACAAAATTATACGGTGGAAAGATAAATTTATTTGTCCAGCCATCGTATGGTTTCGACTGTCCCGTAATAGTTGTTGAAGACTCAAGGGTTTTCATGGTTGTTGTCCCTACCGCACAAATTCTCTGGTTAGTAGCTTTAGCCTTATTTATCTTTTCCGACACTTCGGGAAGGATATGGATTTCTTCGGAATCAGTTTTATGCTTTGTCAGGTCTTCAACATCGATACTTCTGAAGTTGCCGAGTCCGGTATGCAGTGTTATTGCAGTAAAATCGACTCCTTTTATTTCGAGCCTTTTAACTAACTGCCGTGAAAAATGCATCCCCGCAAAAGGCGCTGCAACGGAACCGATATTTTTTGCAAATATTGTCTGGAACCATTCTCTATCTTCCGGAATTATCTCTCTTCTCTTCTGGATAATTTCAGGAAGCGGGGATTTTCCATACTGGTAAATAATTCTTTTGAACTCATCATGAGGCATATCAAAAAGAAACCTAATGGTTCTTCCCCTCGACGTAGTATTATCTATTACTTCGGCTACGAGTTCGTCGTTATCACCGAAATACAGTTTGTTGCCAATTCTTATCTTTCTTGCAGGGTCAACAATAACATCCCACAGCCTTGTCTCTTTGTTGAGTTCGCGAAGTAAGAGCACCTTGATTTTTGCTCCGGTTTTTT
>JAQVPY010000132.1 GCA_028701815.1 Bacteroidales bacterium
GATGAGGTTCAATTCGGCGTCGTTGTTGATGCGTGCTTTTGCGGTAATATCATAGCCGTTTCCGGCGGTGATTTGAGGGGCGATCTCGGTGGTGTCGGCGCTAACAAAATGTATAAACGACTGTTCGGCGGCTGTTTTATTGGAGTTAAGGGCAACATTTATCAATGTGCCGGGGTCTGTGACCACATTGGCCGAGATACTGATGTCAGATGTGGGTCCCAGAATAGAGGCGTCGCCTGACAATATGGTCGAGCCATAAAGGACTTTATCTCCGCCGTCGGTATAATTATCTAAAAAGATAAATCTGTCGAACTGTGTATGCAGTGCGAGTCGGATATCTTTAAAGCTGTTGTGTCGGATGCTTCCCGACAGGTTAAAGGATTTGCCGTTGTTGTCATAGAGTTTAAACTCGTCGAACAGGATAGCGTTAGGCACGATATCCACAGGGTTGGAGAAGGTATAGGTTGCGCCCGTATAGGCGACTGTCATACTTGCTCTTTTGAAATTTAAGGTTCCGTTTAAAACCGGGGCATAAATATTGTTTCTTACGTCTATTTTACCGGATATCAATCCGTTAGGATTTACGATAAACGGAGCGAGGTATGGTGATAAAAGATTGAAATCCACATTATTCAGTGTCACTTGTCCCTTAATTGCGCCTTCTTCGCTAAGGGGGTAGTATATCCCGGTGACACTGACGATAGTATCTAAGGCGGCATCATGACCGATTACTTTTACATCTGCGTAGATTCCTTCTATTTGTTGATTCCATCGTGAAGTCAGGAACAGGTCGCCGACAGGCTTGTTATTCATAGAGATATCTTTAACGGTGATTCCGGCGCTTATATATGGGTTTTTCTCTGTTTTAGACACAGTGATATCGCCGTTGAGTATGCCAGAGAGGACTGTATTATCTGCCAAGAACATGTTGACCGGTGAGATGTTTATATTGTTGAACGCTGCGGTGAGGGAATCTCCGGCGTTGTTTGATATGGCACCGTTCACAAGGAGGGCGGTTTTTTCTCCGAGGATAGATAAGTTGTCGACGGAGAGGTATTCCCCGAAAAAGGTTATAGGTCCCTGAGATTCAATGTTAAATCTGTTATTTTGCAGGAAGACATAGGAGGGCTCCGGAAAGTTGATATCGACCATCGGGTATTGTGTGAGGTCGGAGACAAATTTCAGGTTGCTATTGTTGTTGTAAATCGAGTCGTGCCAATAAATATCGAAAGAAGAGAGTCCGTGACCGGAGATGTTTTTAAGAATAAATTTGTCGACATTTAGTAGCGAGGAGCTTTCAATGGCGTCGCCGAGATAAATGTCGTCGATATTAAGAATCGTATTCAGCTGTATCGAGTCATAATTCGACTGCAGGCTCATATTATGCAGCTTATACGAATCGAATTGCAGGTCTTCGGCTTCGACAGAGAGAGCGACGTTATATAATTTTTGGATATCCAGTCTTATTCTGTTGTTTGGCGACAATGAGAGTCGTGGCATAAAAATATCTGTAAAGATATCGGGTCTCAAAATTTTAATGTCGGTATGGAAGTTACAGAAGTCGTAACCTTCTTTTTTATCAGTTTTATCTATTTCTTTAGGGACGAGGTTAGAAGCAATATATTTAAAGACGTATGGTAGGTCTTCATAGGAGAAGGAGCCATAGCAGTCGATACTTAGAGGGGAGGAAGCGAATTTGATAGTTTTCTCTTGCAGGGAGTCGTTATAATTTTGAGATAATGATACGTTGCCGATATTAAAAAAATTGTTGTTGGCATTGATTGTCAAGTCGGAAGCCGTAAATCTGAGATCCATGTCGTTGAAGTTATCGCCATTAGCATTGACGTTGAAAAAACTTGAAACGAGGAAGTCGCCGTCATAATTAATCAGTCCCAATTTTTTTAGGTTGGCCTGGGTAAGTGAGACGGAGATGTTGGTTAGAGGGTTCTGCGGGTCGAAGAAGTGGTTCAAAAACAGTTCGAGTATAACGTTCTCATTATAAATCTGGGAGTTGGCGGAGAAAGATTCTTCTGTTTTTGTCGCGTTTAAATAGAGATTGTTAAGGGTAGCTTGTGGAAGTCGAATATCCGTAAGCATCCCATTGAGAGCAAACGTTTTGGGGAGGAATTTTTGGGCGGTGCCGGTGACTTTAATATCTGCATTCACGGAGGTGATTTTCCCGCTGAGTTCAAGAATCCTTCCGATATCTATGTTATTGCCATTAAGTTTTACGTCGAAGTCGTTGATATGTGATGAATTTCGAAGGTAGTTGGCGGCGACTGTAATTTGTCCTGCCTCTGTTTCCAGATTGATGTCGGCATTAAAATTATCGAATTGGCCTGCAAAAGAGCCCTCCATCATAATTGTGCCGAGTTTTTTCAACTCCTTCGGTAGCCGCAAGTGGTGTGGCGTATAGACTTCGGGTTTGAATGCGGGCACGTTAAATGATTCAAAATCTTTTGCGCTGGTGGTGAAGTCGTAGATGTCGAGGCCGAGGTACATGTCGTTATCAACGCTGCGAAGGAATACGTTGCCCGTGTAATAGGTTTCTTTTCCGAGCCAGATGTCGGCATCGGTAATATCCATAGCGTTGACGGGACCGTATACGTCGGCGATAATTTCGACCGGGTTGTCCGCACCGGCTAAAGTAGAGGTAAAGCAGGCAATGTCGTTTAAGTTTACAATGCTGTTTTCTCTGATTTCGGATACTATGGTTACCGAGTCGAGGAAGTACCTGTATGATTTGTATGAGTCATAGAAAAATTTCAGGTCTAAGTCGAGATCCGAGTTGGGAGTTAAGATATGGGTGTTGTTGGCCTGCAGGGTAGAGCGGCTTATGATGAAATTAGAGAAGAACGACTGAATATAAAACCCCTTGGTCTCTTTTAGTGTCAAATCAAGAATTTGCAGGGATACGCTATCGTTGACTACAAGGATATCGATACATTCGGTGGAGACATCTCTTACGTCAATATTTCTAAAGTCTATTTCCATCCGTTCACGTTCAATATCCATGTCGTTATATAGATAATTCAAATTTGTCAACTTGGCATGTTCGCATTTGACTACTACACTTTTTTTATTCTCTTTATTCTCCTTTGTATTTATAGGAAAAAGGGAAATAAGATTTGACGAATAATTTTGCGGGTATTTGACGTGGTTCATGTAGACGCTGTCAATAGCTACGTCTTTAATTAAAAAGACACCTTTTTTTAGGCGTAACCTGTCTATTGTTATTTTCGCATTGCCGATGGAGAAAAAGTCGTTATTCTCTCTGTCTTTTATGTTTACTCCGGTTATTTCTACGGTTTTCAGTCCCCTGAGTCTTATTTTTTCTAAAGAAATGTCGGTGTTTATTTGTTTAGAAATATTTTTGATTGCTATCTTTGCAACAGTATTTTGAATGCGAGGAATTGTCATAAGAACACCCGCCACTATTAGCAGAGCCAATAGCGAGGCGGCAGCGATTCCAAGAACTCGAAATACTATTTTAATAATTCTTTTCAAAACAAAGATAATGAGCGTTTATATATTAGGCATTGAGTCGTCTTGTGATGATACCTCGGCAGCCATTCTTGAAGATACCACCGTGTTGGCAAATGTTACGGCAAGTCAGGATGTCCACCGCGCTTATGGCGGTGTCGTTCCGGAGCTTGCCTCGCGAGCGCACGAGCAAAATATTATCCCTGTAATAGACCGAGCTTTTCACACAGCAAATATAGATAAAAAAAACTTATCCGCAATTGCTTTTACGCGAGGTCCCGGATTATTAGGTTCGTTACTTGTAGGTGTCTCATTTTCAAAGGCTTTAGCGATAGGGCTCGATGTTCCGCTCATCGATGTGAATCATATTGAGGCTCATATTTTAGCTCATTTTGCACAAAAAAAAGATAAAATAAAAGAGGTGCCGGCATTTCCGTTTCTTTGTCTTATCGTTTCCGGAGGTCATACCCAGATTGTTAAGGTGGAAAATTACGATAAAATGACGGTTTTAGGGCGTACTATTGATGATGCTGCGGGGGAGACCTTCGACAAGGCAGCGAAGATAATGGACCTTGGATATCCGGGCGGTCCGTTGATAGACAGGCTTGCAAAAGAGGGTGACGCGTCTGCGTTTAAGTTTGCAAAACCCCGAATTAAAGATTACGACTATAGCTTTAGCGGTTTGAAGACATCGTTTCTATACTTTTTGCGTGATGCGTTGAAGCTGGATGATGACTTTATTGAGAGACATAAAGCCGATTTATGTGCTTCAATTCAGAAGACGATAATCGATATTCTTATGGATAAGTTGGAGCGGGCAGCAAAAGATACCGGTATTACCAACATTGCAATTGCCGGCGGAGTCTCTGCCAATTCGGGACTTAGAAATGCCGTTACGTCACTTGGCGATAAATACGGATGGAAGACTTTTGTTCCTGATTTCGAGTTTACTACCGACAATGCCGCCATGATTGCAGTGGCCGGATATTTCAAATTTCTGAAGGGCGAATTTGCCGATCAGACGGCTAAACCTTATTCCCGTTAGGGGAGGCGAGCAAAAAAACTTCAAAAAAATATTGTTAAAGTGTTAAAAAAAAATAAAAACACTTAACTTTGCATTCTAATTTTAAAACTCACAAGTTTTTATGGTATCAAATATTTTTTGGATAATACCTGCAGCTTCTGTTACGGCGTTGGTATTTGCCTTTTACTTTTTCCGCATGATGATGAAAGAAAGTGAGGGCACCCCTACGATGGCGCGAATAGCCTTATATGTAAGGCAGGGCGCGATGTCTTATTTAAAACAACAATATAAGGTTGTTATCATTGTTTTCATCATCCTTGCAGCAATTTTTGCGGTTATGGCCTATTTCGGTTTGCAGAACAGCTGGGTGCCGTTTGCATTTCTTACCGGAGGCTTTTTTTCGGCTCTTGCCGGATTTTTCGGAATGAAAACGGCGACTTATGCTTCCGCGAGGACAGCTAATGCCGCAAAGGAATCTTTGAACAGGGGGCTAAAAGTTGCTTTCAGAAGTGGTGCGGTGATGGGATTGGTTGTTGTTGGTCTTGCATTACTGGATATCTCTATTTGGTATCTTATTTTGAATTATTTTGTTGACCTTGAGCCGGTGACGAAAAATATATTTATTACCACCACCTTACTTACTTTCGGTATGGGTGCTTCAACGCAGGCATTGTTTGCCCGTGTGGGCGGAGGCATTTATACCAAGGCAGCCGATGTCGGTGCCGACCTCGTAGGAAAAGTGGAAGCCGGTATTCCTGAGGACGACCCGCGAAATCCTGCGACTATTGCCGATAATGTAGGCGACAATGTAGGCGACGTCGCCGGTATGGGAGCAGACCTTTATGAATCATATTGTGGGTCCATCCTTGCTTCCGCCGCTCTCGGAGCTTCTGCTTACGCGGTGTTCGGTGCTGAAGAACAGACGAAGGCTATCCTGGCCCCGATGCTTATCGCGGCCGTTGGAGTGTTCTTGTCTATAATAGGTATCTTTCTCGTCCGTACCAAGGAAAATGCGACGATGAAAACTTTGATGAAATCGTTGAATATCGGGACGAATTTCAGTTCTATTCTGATAATTATAGCCACATTCTTTATATTAAGAGCCCTGAATATATATAATTGGGTCGGTCTTTCCTGCTCGGTGGTGGTAGGACTCCTTGTAGGTATTGTCATCGGGAAAGCTACGGAATATTATACGTCACAGTCGTTTAAACCGACACAGAAAATTTCTGCGAGCGGTCAGACAGGGCCTGCAACCGTTATCATCTCAGGTATCGGTACAGGTATGCTTTCAGTTGCAATTCCCGTCTTAGCCGTGGTTGTAGGAATCATATTTTCCTTCCTTTTTGCTTCAGGAATGACTGAAGGAAAGGCATTCTCTTCATTCGATATATCCGATGTGACAAACGGTCTCTACGGTATCGGTATTGCTGCTGTTGGTATGCTGTCCACACTTGGAATTACGTTGGCAACAGATGCTTACGGACCTATTATATGGAATTCCTTATAGCTATTATTATCAACCTCCACACCAAAATCACGCATTAAATCGAGGGTTATATCGATATAGGGCTTACTTTGAAGGTTATTCACAATGAG
>JAQVPY010000133.1 GCA_028701815.1 Bacteroidales bacterium
TCCGAGATTACCCATAAAAAGGTAATGCGGCACCTCTCGTGTGGGCAGTTCTCCCTCCTTAGCCTCAAGGTCGGCAATTTTAAACGTGGCAATAAGCCGCTGGACCTCCGCTTTGATGTTGGTAAGACCAACCAATTTATTCAATTCTTCCATAGCCGGATCTGCATCAATGGCCTCCGGCTTTCCCATTGGGATATCATCGGGAGTGATGATGTGTGAAACAGCCTCTTTGTCGGCAGTACGCTTCGAGAGATTTTCCAATGTTTTATCAAACATGTTACGCACCTCTCGCGCATTTGCAAAAGTGCGCGACCGAACGTCATAGATACGTTTCATGATTCCGGGCAGCACCGTTTCAGCCTCTTCGCTGAGCTGAAGCGGCATCACATTGTTACCGAACACCCTGGCCCGCTCCCTGTTCTTTCTCGACAACTGGAGATGGAATATAGCGGTAAGCTCTTCAGGCGTATAGTCGTCGATATGTATCTGCTTATTGAAACGCGACACTATACCGTCGTTTACACGATAAAGATTCTGCATGTCGTTGGCGTAACCGGCAAGGATACATACAAATTTTCCTCGTCTGTTCTCCACCTCCGGTAACAGAGTCTCAAGGGCTTTGCGACCGAAATCACCGTCGCCGCCATTAGCCAAGGTATAAGCCTCGTCTATAAACAGCACTCCGCCCATCGCATCATCAATGGCACACAAGGTCTGCTTCTCAGTGGCACCTATCACGTCTCCCACAAGCTTGGAGGCATTAGTCTCTATCAACTGCCCCGTGGACAGGTAGCCAAGCTCCGAGAGAATCTCCGCAAACAACCGCGCCACAGTGGTCTTCCCCGTCCCCGGATTCCCTGTAAGCACATAATGATTAAAAAATGGCGGCAAAGCTTTGTCATCCTTACTCTTATTTCTAAAATCCTCAATGGCTTTAATCCATCCGTCAACCTCATCCTTAATATTTTGCATGCCGACAAGCTGATGCAACTCGGCAACTATCTCTTCGGGAGAACGATGGATATATATATCTCCCGCAATATCTTCCGGCATCACCACATTGCTGCGCTTGCGGATAATCTTCTGAGAAATCTCCGCCGCCTTCATCGTAGCTTGATAGGCATTGGAGAAATTGCTCTCGGGATGACGGACCATATACTCGAAATAGCCGAGCAACTTCTTGTCCGCCTCCTCAGAAAGCGTTATCTTGTCTTTGGCAAGAGTTAATACACACAACTGCTTAAGCTCCTGCGCAGAAAAATTCTGCAGACAGATGATATTCGACTCAAATCTGATCTGCCCCGTCGTCTTCTTGATGAAATAATTCTCTACGGCAACACGCTCCCCCGTCATAACAACAATGGGCGTATCATCCCATCCGCCATTACTACGTTCCCATTCTTCCATCTTGGAAAATAATGCATCTATGGGGGAAATCCCTGAAAAATTAGTCATCAAAAGTTCAACCTTGTCAACAAACAAGATACCTCCGTTGAGGTTATTCCGTGCATTGTCATCGAGATTGTCCCAAAAACGATCGAAATCAGTAGCATCTACCTTGGTAAAAGCAGCCTTGCTTATCAGTCCTCTGCTGAAAAATAAATCCTGAATCTTCTCGGCAAAAAAACTCTTCCCCGAGCCCGTCGCACCTAAAATCAATATGTCGAGATTAGGTCGATTCAGACCTTCCCGCTTCATATATTTAGCATTGTCTACCATTATCAGCAAGTTGTCCAATATATCTTTGCGCCCGACTATATCAGTGAACAATCTCTCGGTAATGTCAGCTATCTTGTTTCCACAATGGCGACAATATACCGCGCTGTCACGATTATCTTTTTGGCATTTCGAACATGTAGTCATCTCTGTGCTTTTAAATAATAAAACTAATTTGTTTTTATCTTAACAAACTTAAATTTATATTGCTTTTTGGTGTTATAATTTTCATAAGTACCCTCATAAGTACTATAATCCTCATTTAACACTCCGTAGAATCTTCCATCAAGAATACCGTTTTCACGATTTTTGTCATCCAACGACAACATCTTGTCATTGATAACATTGCCTGCAAAATGTTCTGTCGTATACGAATTAAAAATTACAGTAATACTCGCAGTAACGGCGTCTTCATCAACGTTAACAACATTCATAGTGGCTTCGTGATTATCGAACTGCCCCGTCCACTTGCCTGTAATCGGATATTCGATTGTCTTTTCTTCCGGGACTAAAGAGTTTAATGGCGACCATTCGGGGATAAACAGCAACACCGGCCATAATATCACCTGTATAACAAGAAAGGTAGGGATAAAACAGCGCCACATCCGCTTACGATAGTCTTTTAAGTCGGAGACAAACTGTTGGGCTTTGCTGACCATCTGTGACACAAAAGAGGTGCCGGTACTTGCCTTAAAAGTAAAATGAAGCGGTTCCACGTATAAGGTCTCCGGTGAATTCATCTGTCTCAACAAGTCGCGGGGACTGCTTTTAAAGAAGAAACGTTTTGTAACGAAGAACAGAGCCACAGCTAATAAAACGAGTATTACTATCGAAGCAATCGGCATTATCAACGCCAGAATCAAATAAATAACATAATAAACAGCAAAGGCCGCAATGGCTCCGATAATTACAGCCGTCATACAGCCATCGCAATCATAGCTGGCAAAAGCAATCACCGAGAATATCCCCGTCATTATAAGTATGGCAGGCCCGGAGAACCCCGGCATAGGATTTCTCGTGAATGGGAAGCCATCAGTTAAAAGAATATATGCTATGATGCCGAAAGACGTCAGAAAGAGTATCGCAGCAATGATTCTGAATGCCGTAATGGAATGACAAACACGTGTAACCTCTTTTCTGCTCTTCTCTACCGCCTCGGTGGCAATACGATAATTTTTCACCTCCGTCATATCGGCACAGTAGCTCTCAAGGCAACACATATATTTATCCGTCAGAATCTCATAAGCATACTTCTTTGAAAGGTCGGCAAATGGATTTTCCTGAAATAGCAGAGTGAGCCAGTATGACAGATAATTCTTATTGAGATGCGTCTTTATGTCTTTTGCCGGAAGAGTATCAATGTCTGCTAAAGAGGATATGTATTTGTTCTTCTCCAAAACATAGTACCTTGGCACACTCCCTTTCGGCATCCAACCCGCGATAGTCTTCCATATTGCTATCGTTTCGTTGTAGGGACCATATTTTTTTGCGTTGTCACCCTTTTTCGTCTCCATGCAATAACGGAGCCAGTCGATTTGTTTTGACAAGCACCCTTTGGAAAGAAAATAAATGTGAAGACGCGAGCCGTCGAATTTTTTGAAACACGCAATAAAGTCGTCGGCATCCTTCGAGGTAAAAGACATGGAGTCGGCACCACAGAAGGCCATGCACGCCATTGTATCTGCCAGACGGGCAATTTCTTCTATGGTTTTATGACATTCGCCTTCTTTGTTTGAAAGCGTCATCTCATACCCGCATCGTAGATCTATGTTATATAAAACGCTCCACGGATTGTCTTCCAACTTGAATTTTTTGTTGAAAGCGTCAATACGTTTTACCGTCTCTTTACTGCGATATTGAAGCCACAACCTGAAACTCTTACGACAGAGCGCGTCAAATTCCACCTGGGGCATCTTATCGATATTTTTTGCCACTCCTGCAAGCAACTCTTCCGGAGAAAGATAACTCTCGGTATGAGAAGAATAACAAATCGGATAAGGTAATGCCGGATCTAACAAATATTGCAACTGCCATACTGCATCTTCCTCCGTGTTGTCTACTGCGTCTAAATATTCCGTACAGATGTCCTCACAGCCGTGATGCTGTAGATAATAAAGTAATTTGAAAGTGCACGGCGGCACATTTCCCGAATAGACACTCTTATTATCATATACCTCTTTCCCAAGCTCTTCCAAAGAAGAGAGAGCGTTTCCTTCCACGCCATAAAAAGGTCTGTCAGGGTCGAGAAGATAGATAGCTGAGACGACAAGATAATCATCGTCACATTTGTCTTTTAATATATCATCGAGCTCAGTCGCCATACGATTACGCTGACATTTTTGAAGCCACTCCGATATCTTTCCGCGCCGCAAATATTTTACTGCAAGCTCCTCGTCCTTCGCTATACAATCCGCCATCTCGGATGGTAGACAAGCTACCAACCCATTGTCTTCATCAAAGACAAAAGGAATATCCGTGCGGATGTTGACCTTTATATCGTTTGCGGTCAGCCCTCCCTTACCCCAGCGCTGTATCTCTTCAAAGCCCCAACGTTTGGATACGTCGGGTATGGTAAGTCCCTGTACCAGCAACAACAGGTCCGCCGGCATATCCTGCGGATACGGCAACTGCCCGCTTTGCTTTATCGCCGCCATCTCTATCTCCATATTCTTTCCGGAAGGCACCGCAAGTTTCTTGCGGAAAGTATCGATTCCAGACCAGAGACATATAAGCATTATGCCGAGGGAATAAAAGTCGGATTTGGGCGTAATCTTTGCCGTGTTGTTGTATGATAGATAAACTTCAGGCGCACTGTATAAATGCGTACAACTCTGCCGCGAATATACAAAATGACCGTTATCCATATAGTCCGAGATGCCGAAATCGGCAAGCATAAGACATGTCCTGTTGGCGTCGGCATAGAAGAAATTTCCCGGTTTTATATCCTTGTGGATGATATTCTTTGTGTGACAAAGGTCTAAACATGCCGCAGCCTTCAATGCGATGGTTTTCAATACGTCCGCCTTATGCTTCATATCCGTGTCTGAAAGAGAACCGTTTGCCACATAATACATCAATGAATACGCCTGATCTTTATCCGTGGTCGGGTTGTGCCAGACACCATATTCAAGCAATGGCACCACCATTCCGGACTGCGCTAGCGATTTAACCTGCTGTAAAACCCTGATATCGGGCTTAAGCTGGGGCTTGTAAAATTTCGCTGCATACCTGACACCCCCCTTCTCTAACAGGAATACTTCACCCTCTCCCGTACGGTCTGATAAAACCTTGACGAAATTATAGGTTACCCCGTTTAAAATATATGTCTTATTATGCGTTGAATTATTATTAACCCTGCGCTCATCGGCGGAATCCGATAAGACATCCGTGCCGTCTGGCATTACATCCGTGCCGTCAGGAAGTGTATCTGTGCCGTCAGGCATTACGTCAGTCTCATTCTTCATAACGCCATTCTTCGGTAACAGTTTCAACAGGTTCACATATCCATTTACCGCCATGCCACGGTTCGGCACACTCGGACGGAATACTGTGTAAACATCCACAATAGTTGCATATCCAACCTGTTTTTACGATTTCTACAGTCTTCGTGGTAAAACAAACCTTCCGCGCCGAATAATAATCGCGTTGCATCTGCGGCGTCGCATCATCATCGGGCTTGAAACTCGCTAATATATCATTTATCTCCTGTACCTTCGCCTTATACTCTTCCATTATCTGCTTGCGCGAGAATATTTTCGGCTTCGGCTCTGCCTCCGCCTGCAAATTAACCTCTGTCTGAGGATTAACTTCCTGCTGAGAAAATACCGATATCATATCTTTATATTTGTTAATGAGGGCAAGGTCCTCCTCGCTTAACGCCTCCGTCTGCGGAGCATTTCCTTCTTGCACCTTGGCACCCTCCTCGGAAAGAAGGAGCTCTTCCATTTCAGCAAGTTCCTTCGCCAAACGCTGCATCTTCTGATATGCAGGATCGGCCTGCGCCCGCGCTAACTCAGCCCTGCCGGCTTCGGTGACGGGTTGCATACAATGAGAACAAAAATTACGGAAGCATAAGGTGCCACAGGTGGGACACGTTACTCCCACTACGGAGCTACCGCACTCGGGACAAAATTTATCCCCCGGAAAAAGCGGCGCACCACAAAATGAACAATAGGTGTCGTTGAGGGGATGCATACATACAGGACATAACTCCGCAGTCATGCTTACTGCCGCACCACAATTTTTACAACGCCGCCCCTTGGCAGCCTTACCCTCTTCCTGAACCCGCGCTTCCGATTTCTAGCCGGTGGCTGTATTTCTTTTAGTTTGTGAGCTTTCAGACATATTCTTTAATA
>JAQVPY010000134.1 GCA_028701815.1 Bacteroidales bacterium
CTTAACATCAAATATTTTATTGATGAAAATATCGACCTTGAGCATCAGGAGTCGATTACAGAATATTTCAGTGATGCCCACACTGATTCCATCAACGACGCGCTTGTATTTCTCGGTGAGAACGAGTATAATGAAGAAGAAGTCAGGTTGATGAGAATTCAATATATCTCAGATGTAGGCAATTAATGAAAAGGGCCTTTTTCATATTGCTCTCTTTGTTATGTCTCGTGGTGTCATGTTCGAGGCAAAAGGTGCAGCGCGTACCGGATTATGTTATTGAGAGGGACTCTATGGTTGACATTTTAGCCGATTTGCATGTTATTGAGGGCATCATTGCCTACGAAAATTCCTTAAAGCCGGCGACGCCCAAATATGCGACTAAATATTATTCTTGCTATTTTGAGATGAACAATATCAACAGGCATCGTTTTGACACGAGTCTGGTATATTATTATTCCAACTACGAGGATATAGCTAAGAATTTGAATGACGAAGTTATCATTCGACTGATGAAGATGGAGGGTGATTTACAATCAGCATCCCAGGTTGTCGACGAGGCGGCTGGCGCCGATTCGGAATAATTCCGGAGAGAGCCAGTTGTCACCTGCTATTTGTCGCACAAGGTTTACATATACTATTGCTTCATCATAAGTTGATATACCTCCGGCGGCTTTAAATCCTATTTTTATTCCCGTGGAGTCGTAATATTTTCTGATAACTTTCAGCATAACTGATGCGGTCTCCGGTGTTGCGGCGGGAGATATTTTTCCGGTTGAGGTCTTGATAAAGTCGGCTTCTCCTTCAATAGCCAATTCAGAAGCGCGAGAGATAAGTTCGGCTGTTTTTAGGGCTCCGGTTTCGAGGATACATTTAAGGTGTGCTTTTCCGCAAGCCTTTTTAATTTGTCTGATATCCGACAGCACCTCTTTTTCATTTCCTTCGAGCAATTTGCCTACGGGGAGGACCATATCAATTTCGTCGGCTCCGTTTTTGACCGCATATTTTACTTCGGCGACCCGTATCTCTATTGGGGATTGGGCTGCGGGGAAGCAGCCGGCGACGGAAGCAACCTTTATGCAGGTGCCGGATAATTCCTTTTTAGCTGTTGTTACAAACGATGGGTATACGCAAATGGCGGCGACGCCCCTTGTAATCCCTTTTTTGCACAGGGCTACAACTCGTTCCGTGGTGTCGTCTATATTTAGAGTGGTGAGGTCGATGAATTGTAACAAATCTGACGGTTTCATGGTTGTATTAAAGAAAAACGGTTAAATAATCCCCTCTTTCAGGATGTCATGGATATGAATTACGCCGAGGTAGTTACCTTTTTTATTAACTACGAGCAGTTGTGTTATGGAATTTTTCCTCATAATCTCGAGGGCATGAACTACGAGTATGTTTTCCTCAATGGTTTTAGGGTTAGTGGTCATAATGTCACTCGCTTTAATCTTATTAAAGTCGGGTTCTTTAGACATCATTCTTCTGAGGTCGCCGTCGGTGATTACGCCGAGGAGTTTACCGTTGTCGAGAACTGCTGTTACGCCGAGGCATTTAGAGGATATTTCATAAATGACGGTTTTAATATCGTCTTCGATAGACACGGCCGGTCTACTGTTTCTTATATACAGGTCGGAGACTTTAAGGTAGAGTCGTTTTCCGAGGGAGCCGCCCGGGTGAACTTTTGCAAAATCGCTGGAGGTAAATCCTTTACATTCGAGTAGGGCAACAACGAGGCAGTCGCCGATGACGAGTTGAGCGGTAGTACTTGCTGTCGGGGCGAGGTTATTCGGGCATGACTCTTTTTTTACGGTGGTATTTAGAATAATATCAGCCTGTTTTGCGAGGTAGGAGTCTGTATTTCCAGTGATACCTATAATGGTATTACCCATAGATTTCAGCAGGGATACAAGTAGTTTGATTTCGGAGGTCTCGCCGCTTCTCGAGATACATATTATACAGTCGTTACGGCTGATCATTCCGAGGTCGCCATGTAAGGCGTCGCCTGCGTGAAGATATTGAGCGAGGGTGCCGGTAGAATTAAAGCTTGAGACAATTTTCTGGGCCACGATTCCGCTTTTACCAATTCCGGATACAATTACTCTTCCCTTAGTATTCAATATAGCGTTGATAGCTTTTACGAATTCGTCATCTATAAAAGAGCTGAGTTTTTTTATTGATCTTGCTTCATGATTTATGGTATTGACGGCGATTTCTTTAATTTCTTCTGCTGATTTCATTTTTGTTTTATATTAATCTGTTATTAGAGCCAGCCCCTTAAGATATTCTGTCTCGGGGTGGAATATGTTTATCAGGTGGTCTGGTGCCTGATGTAGTTGATATATTATAGATACTTTACGTTTCATATCTGTTGCGGCATTATATACTGCTGTAAGAAAGTCTGTTTTACTTATCACCTGAGAGCAGGAAAAAGTGAAAAGCAGCCCATTAGTGTCAAGGCTTTTGATTCCAAGCGTGTTAAGTCTTCTATACGCTTTCATGGCGTTATTACGCGCGTCTAAGTGTTTAGCAAAAGCAGGCGGGTCTAATATTACGATATCAAATTTCTCGGTGTTTTGTGTCAGAAATTCGAAGGCGTCTTTAGTATATGATTTATGGGCGGTAGTGTTGCCGCAGTTGAGTTTCACGTTATGGTCGGTCATCTCAATAGCGTTTTCGGACACGTCAACGGAGACAACTTTAGAGGCGCCGTTAGCGAGGGCGTAGGCGGAGAATGCTCCTGTATAGCAAAAGATGTTCAGTACGCTTTTGCCTTTGCAGTGTTGAGCCAAAATTTCCCTATTCCTTTTTTGGTCGAGGAAGAAACCTGTTTTTTGTCCGTTCACGAAGTCGATATCGAATTTTATGCCGTTTTCGGAGATTACGACGGATCCGGTATCACCATAGAGGAACATATCTTTTGTCGTATCCGTTTCGGCTTGTTTTATGGTCATTCCGCTTTTGGAGAAAACGGCGGTGACTTTATCTTTTCCGAGACATTCCACGAAGCATTCGGCCAATTCGGGCAGGAGTTTGAACATCCCTACCGAATGAGCCTGTAATACTATAACTCCGTTATAATAGTCCGCGATAAGTCCCGGCATATCATCTCCCTCCCCGTGTATCAGTCGGAATGCGTTAGTTTCTTCGTTGTCGAAGAGTCCGAGTGCCTTGCGGCGGAGAATGGCGCTGTTAACCATTGATTTCCAGAAGGCATGATCTATAGCAGCGAATTTTTTGAAAGAGAAAATCCTTATAGCGATAGAGCCTTTTTGAAAATGTCCGGTGGCGAGGTATTCACCTTTTTCTGAATACACTTCTACTGTTTCGCCGTCTTCAAGTTGTTTAGAGCATGTCTTGATAGCTCCGGAGAACACCCAAAGGTGTTTTTTGAGAAGAGATTTTTCTCTTCCCTCTTTTAATGTCACTTGCGGCAGCATTTTCATTGCGTAGTACTATAGCTTTCTTTGATGTTCGATTTCTATATAACCTTCTATGATGTCGCCGACTTTAATATCATTAAAGTTATCGATATTAAGTCCGCATTCATATCCTGCCTTCACCTCTTTAGCGTCGTCTTTAAAGCGTTTCAGGGAGCCGAGTTTTCCGGTATATACAACGATGCCGTCTCTGATGAGTCGGATAGTGTTGTTGCGGGTGATAGTACCGCTTTGTACCATACATCCGGCTACGCTGCCGACTTTTGATATTTTGAAGACCTCGCGTATTTCGACGTTGCAGGTGACTTTCTCTTCAATTTCCGGAGAGAGCATACCTTCTATAGCGTCTTTAATTTCGTCTATGGCCTTATAGATTACGGAATAGGTCCTGATATCAATCTGTTCTTGCTCTGCAAGTTTTCTTGCTGCAAGTGACGGACGTACCTGGAAGCCGACGATGATAGCATCTGATGCGGAGGCGAGCATGACGTCGTTTTCTGTAATCTGTCCCACTGATTTATGAATCACGTTAACCTGAACTTCAGGAGTGGAGAGCTTCAGCAGTGAGTCTGACAGGGCTTCTATAGAGCCGTCGACATCAGCTTTAACAATGATGTTAAGCTCTTTGAAGTCGCCGATAGCAATTCTGCGGCCAATTTCGTCAAGGGTTATATGTTTTTGAGTTCTTATGCCCATTTCGCGTTGCAGTTGTTGACGTTTGGTGGCTATTGATTTAGCTTCATGTTCATCTTTTAAGACCACGAAATTATCACCTGCCTGGGTAGCACCGTTAAGTCCTAACAGGAGTACCGGTGTAGAGGGTCCGCATTCGGAAACTTTTTGGTTTCTTTCATTGAACAGGGCTTTAACTTTTCCGTAGCATGTGCCTGCGAGTACCATGTCCCCCTGATGGAGAGTTCCGTCTTGGACGAGTATTTTAGCCACATATCCGCGACCCTTGTCGAGGGCGGATTCGATAACTGTACCTTCGGCACGTTTTTGAGGATTGCCTTTTAAGTCGAGCAGGTCGGCTACCAAAAGAACTTTCTCGAGCAGCAGGTCGAGGTTTACACCTTTCTTGGCAGATATCTCCTGACATTGATAGTCGCCACCCCAGTCTTCCACGAGGATTCTCATGGCAGCAAGTTCTTCCTTTATTTTTTCGGGATGAGCCCCCGGTTTGTCTATCTTGTTGATAGCTATTACAATAGGTACGTTAGCTGCCTGCGCGTGGTTGATGGCCTCTACTGTTTGAGGCATCACCTTGTCGTCTGCGGCAATTACAATGATAGCGATATCGGTCAGTTGAGCTCCTCTGGCACGCATGGCGGTAAACGCCTCGTGTCCGGGGGTGTCAAGGAAGGTTATCTTCCTGCCGTTGGGGAGAACAACTTCATAAGCTCCAATATGTTGGGTAATACCACCGGCTTCGCCTGCGATTACATTTGTCTTCCTGATGTTGTCGAGTAACGATGTTTTACCGTGGTCGACGTGACCCATGACGGTTACTATAGGGTTTCTTGTCACCCTGTCCTCTTCATTCTCTATTACTTCTTCTTTCGGTTCGTGCAGTTCGGCACCTACAAAGTCGACGTCAAACCCGAATTCGTCGGCGACGACAGTGATGGTCTCGGCGTCAAGGCGCTGGTTGATGGAAACGATTACTCCGAGATTCATACATGTCTTGATGACTTCGGTAACATTTACGTTCATAAGGTTTGCCAATTCGTTGACGGTGACGAACTCGGTGACTTTAATAGTAGATTTTTCGGCGAGTTCGGCTTCACTCTGACGGCGGATCTCTTCATCTTTTGCCTCACGTTTGATCTTTCTGCGTTTTGCAGCTTTGGATTTTTCTTTGTGCTCGAGATTTTTAAGGGTTTCGCTCACTTGTTTTTGGATTTCCTCGTCGGTGATCTCTACTTTTTTGAAGTCTTTTTTCTTCTTTCCCTGATGGTTCTTTTTATTTAAGGATTTATCCTTATCTTTATTAGCTGCATCTGTCGGAGAGTCTTTCTTTATTACGCCGTTGGCATCTTTTTGAATTCTTTGACGTTTGCCTTTTTTCTGGTTGCTGTCGGCGTTATTGTTCTGATTGCGCTTTTTGTCTTTCGACGCCGGCGGAGTAGGGGGTTGCAGTTCGATCTTTCCGAGGCTAACAGGCCCTTTTAATCTGTCAACCTTCGTTTCAAGGAAATTAGTCGCTTTTCCGTCGACTGATGTATTCGTCTGAACTTGAACTTGTGCCTGAGCTTGTGCTTGTGCTGGTGCCTGTGCTGGCTGCTGTGTCTGTACAGTGGTGCTATTACGAGTCTTATCCTGTGCTTTTTCCGTTGTTTTCGGCGTCGCAGTCTCCTGTTTTTCTGCAGCCTTCGGTGCGACCTTATTCTCAGCCTTTTCTCCATTCTCAGTATTCTCAGCCATAGCAACATTCTTGTGCTCATGTTTTTCGGCCGATTTGTGTTTTTTCTCAGGGACACTGTCGGCTTTCGGCTGCTGTGTCTCTTCGGCTTTTATCACTTTTTCTTTCTTGTCTTCGACCTTTTCGGGCTTCTTTTCTTCGACCTTTATTTCTTCCTGTTTCGGCACTTCAATTATCTTTTCTTCGGCCTTAGGGGCTTGTTGTTT
>JAQVPY010000135.1 GCA_028701815.1 Bacteroidales bacterium
ATGGGTAAAGGTAAAGGTGCCCCCGAAATGTTTGTTGCTCCAATCACTCCGGGTAGAATACTTTTTGAAGCAGAAGGTGTCCCATTGGCAATAGCTAAAGAAGCTATGCGTTTGGCTGCTCAAAAACTTCCCATTAAAACCAAATTTATTGTAAGAAGAGATTACGTAGAAGATTCAATTTAAAGAAACCATGAAGCAGCAAGTAATAAAAGAATTAAGCACTAGTGAACTAGTCGAGAAATTGGAAGAATGGGAAAATCAACTGATTAGAATGAACCTTAATCATTCCATTTCCCCGCTTGAGAATCCGAGTAAGATAAAAGTCTATCGTAGAGCAGTCGCTCGTATGAAGACAGAATTAAGACGCAGAGAACTTGGTGCATAAAAATTTACTGAAAATGGAAAGACATTTGAGAAAAGAAAGAATAGGCCTTGTCGTTAGCAACAAAATGGATAAATCCATTGTAGTTCGCGTAGAGAGGCGAGTAAAACACCCAATTTACGGAAAATTCGTAAAGAAGTCCTCAAAATTAATGGCTCATGACGAGAATAACGAGTGCAATATCGGCGATACTGTAAGAGTTATGGAGACAAGACCATTAAGTAAGAATAAATGTTGGAGACTAATTAATATTATCGAAAGGGCTAAGTAGTATGATACAACAGGAAACCAGACTTACAGTGGCTGATAACAGCGGCGCAAAAGAAGTGCTCTGTATCAGAGTTTTAGGCGGTACTAAGAAAAGATATGCATCTATTGGCGATACTATCGTTGTCGCAGTTAAAAATGCAATCCCTTCTGGAACCGTTAAGAAAAGTGCAGTATCTAAGGCAGTAGTTGTCCGTACGAAAAAAGAGATCCGTCGTCCAGATGGCTCTTATATCCGTTTCGATGATAACGCTTGTGTTCTCCTTAATACAGCAGGAGATATGGTAGGAACTCGTATATTCGGACCTGTAGCCAGAGAGCTCAGGGATAAACAGTATATGAAGATCGTATCATTAGCTCCGGAAGTTTTATAATCTGAAAAGACTAAAGAAATGAATAAGAAATTTCATATTAAAAAGGGAGACACTGTAATAGTTATTGCAGGTGAATCCAAAGGGATGCGTGGCAGAGTTCTCGATGTAGATTATAAAAAGGAGAAAGCTGTCGTAGAAGGCGTTAACATGATATCAAAACATGAACGCCCGAATGCAAAAAATCCTCAGGGCGGAATCGTGAAGAAAGAAGCCCCGATCACCATCTCAAATCTTATGTATGTCGGATCAAACAATACTCCTACCCGCATTGGTAGAAAAGTTAATGAAGATGGTAAATTAGTTCGTTATGCTAAAAAGACTGGAGAGGAGATTAAATAATGGAATATATACCAAGACTTAGAACAAAATACAAAGATGAGATCGTTGCTGCATTGATGCAACAATTCGATTATAAGACAGTTATGCAGGTTCCTAAACTTGTTAAGATTTGCTTGAATCAAGGTATAGGCGATGCTATAGCCGATAAGAAACTCATCGATACCGGAATTGAAGAAATGTCCGCTGTTGCAGGCCAAAAGGCTGTTGCTACAAAGAGTAGAAAAGATATTTCAAACTTCAAACTTCGTAAAAATATGCCCGTAGGTGTAAGAGTTACGCTCCGCGGCGATAAAATGTACGAATTTTTGGATCGTTTAATTGCCGTTTCTATCCCCCGTATTCGCGACTTTAAAGGTATCAGCGATAAGGGCTTCGACGGAAGAGGTAACTATTCAATGGGCGTTACCGAACAAATTATATTCCCTGAAATAGTAATTGACAAGATTACTAAAATCAACGGAATGGATATTACATTTGTAACAACTGCTCCGACAGATAAAGAATGTCTGGAGTTATTGAAACTATTTGGCTTACCATTTAAAAATCAAAATAGATAACCATGGCAAAAGAATCAATGAAAGCTCGTGAAGTTAAAAGAGCTAAACTCGTGGCTAAATATGCAGCAAAGCGTGCACAGTTAATAGCAGACGGCGATTATGTGGCATTACAAAAGTTGCCGAAAAACGCTTCCCCTGTCCGCTTGCATAATAGATGCAAATTAACGGGTCGTCCGAAAGGTTATGTTAGAAAATTCGGTATTTCGAGAATCAATCTCCGCGAGATGGCTTTAAAGGGCCTCTTACCGGGAGTTAAGAAAGCCAGTTGGTAATAATATATTTAAAAAGAAAGAGAAATGATTACGGATCCAATTGCAGATTATTTAACTCGTATCAGAAATGCCGTTGCGGCAAGAAAAGATATGGTGGAAATCCCTTCTTCAAGAATGAAAAAGGCGATTACCGAAATTTTATATAATAAAGGATATATCCTCGATTATAAGTTTGAGGATGAGTTCCCGGGAACAATTAAGATAGCTTTAAAATATCATCCTGTTACTAAATTACCGGCTATTACAAGTTTGAAACGTGTAAGTAAACCGGGATTAAGAAGATATACCAACTCGGAGGAAATGCCGAAGGTAATGAACGGTCTTGGTATTGCTATCATATCTACGTCAAATGGAATTATGACCGATAAAGAAGCTCGCGCTAAAAAAATCGGTGGTGAAGTTATTTGTTATATTAGTTAGGAAGGAGAGAAATTATGTCAAGAATAGGAAAATTACCGATAACAATCCCCGCAGGAGTAGTAGTAACAGTATCAGATGAAAATTTGGTTACGGTCAAAGGGCCAAAAGGCGAATTAAAACAACAAGTAGACCCTATAATTAAGGTCAGAGTTGAAGCTACAGAAATAAGCGTCGAACGTTCCTCCGATGAAAAGGAAGATCGCTCTAAACATGGTCTCTATCGCGCTTTGATTCACAATATGGTTGTTGGCGTATCAGAAGGCTATAAGGTGGTTCAGGAACTCGTCGGTGTAGGTTATAAGGCCGAAGCCAAGGGTCAGATTCTCGAATTATCCTTAGGCTATTCACACAGTATTTTTATGGAACTCTGTCCTGAGGTAAATGTTGAAACAGCGAATGAGAGAGGTAAAAACTCTATTATTACCCTGACTTCTATCGATAAACAACTCATCGGTCAGGTGGCTGCTAAAATCAGATCATTCAGAAAACCTGAACCGTATAAGGGTAAGGGTATTAAGTTCCAAAACGAAGTATTACGTAAAAAAGCCGGAAAGTCGGCAGCTAAGTAAAAAATCTTAAGAAGCATGAAAAATAAAAAGGAAATTAGAAGGTCTCAAATTAAGAAGCGTATTAGAGGTGTCATTACCGGCACTGCGGAGAGACCGCGTATGTCTGTGTTCAGGAGTAATAAAGAAATTTATGTGCAACTTATAGACGACGTTAACGGAAATACTCTTGCATCTGCTTCGTCAATGAAGATAGATGGCGCACATTCGGTTCCTAAAATCGAACAAGCGAAAATGGTTGGAAAAGTTATAGCCGAAAAGGCAGTACAATCAGGTATTACTTCCGTTGTTTTCGATAGAAACGGTTATTTGTATCACGGTAGAGTCAAATCTTTAGCAGATGCAGCTAGAGAAGGTGGCCTTAAATTTTAATGAATATGTCAGACGCAAATATAAAAAGGATAAAATCGAGCGAAATCGAATTTGAGGAAAAACTTGTCCACCTCGGAAGAGTAACTAAAGTTACAAAAGGTGGTCGTACATTCAGCTTTTCAGCAGTAGTAGTTGTTGGTAACGGCAACGGAATAGTCGGTTACGGTTTAGGAAAAGCCAGTGAAACGACAGCTGCTATTCAAAAAGGCGTGGATGATGCAAAAAAGAATCTCATTAAAGTTCCGGTACTTCATGGCACTATAGCCCATGCACAAGAAGGTAAGTACAGCGGAGCAAGAGTGTTTTTGAAACCTGCAGCTCCCGGTACGGGTGTTATTGCCGGCGGTGCTATGCGCGCTGTATTGGAAAGCGTTGGCGTTACTGACGTCCTTGCTAAGTCCAAAGGCTCGTCCAACCCTCACTCTGTTGTTAAAGCTACTTTCGATGCTTTAATGAAGATGAAGGATGCATATACCGTGGCTCAGCTCAGAGGTATTGATTTGAATAGTGTGTTTAACGGTTAATTGTTGATATCATGGATAAAATAAGAGTAACACAAGTTAGAAGCATAATAGGAAGACCCAAAGTTCAGAAGCTTACAATGCTTGCTTTAGGTTTGAAGAAAATGCATAGATCTGTAGAGCATAATGCTACACCTCAGATTTTAGGAATGATAAACAAGGTTAAACATCTTGTTAAAGTTGAAAACGTTTAATATAGAAAATAACAACTATGGATTTAAGTAATCTTAAACCTGCAGAAGGTTCCATTAAAAATAGTAAGAGACTTGGTCGCGGACAGGGTTCCGGTAGAGGTGGCACATCCACAAGAGGCCATAAGGGAGCTAAGTCGCGTTCCGGTTATACAAAGAAGATTGGTTTCGAAGGTGGACAAATGCCATTATATCGTCTTTTGCCGAAATTCGGATTTAAAAACGTTAATCGTAAGGAGTATGCCGGTGTCAACCTTGATACACTGCAACAACTTATCGAAGTTTTAAACGTTACCACTATTGACGTTCAGTTATTGGTGGACAATCATCTTATCTCTAAAAACGACAAAGTTAAAATCCTCGGAAGAGGCGAACTTAAAACTAAAGTAGATGTTACAGCGCATGCTTTTACCGCATCTGCACAAAAAGCTATTGAATCATTAGGTGGCGTTGCTACCAAAATTTAATAAAACATGGGTAAATTTATATCGACATTAAGAAATATCGGCAAGATAGAAGATCTGAGAAAAAGATTACTCTATACATTGGGAATAGTTATAATCTATCGTATCGGTTCATATATTGTGCTCCCCGGAATTAATCCTGCGGGACTCTCACAGTTGCAGAGCCAGTCAAGCGATGGATTATTAGGCCTTTTGAACATGTTTTCAGGCGGCGCGTTCTCCAATGCTTCTATTTTTGCTTTGGGTATTATGCCCTACATTTCTGCATCTATCGTAATTCAATTGCTGGGTATGGCAGTGCCTTATTTTCAGAAATTGCAGCGCGAAGGTGAAAGTGGTCGTAGGAAAATGAATCAAATCACGCGTCTGTTGACGATCGTGGTTGTTGCTTTACAGGCTCCGGCATATATGACTAATGTGATTCGTAATGTTCCGGCCGCTTATATTTATCCCTTTGACCCCAATATCGGTCACCCGCCGACAATGTTTTTTATAGGCTCTGTTGTCATTTTGATCGCAGGTACTATGTTTGTAATGTGGCTGGGCGAACGTATCACTGATAATGGTATTGGAAACGGTATATCTCTCATTATTATGATTGGTATTATTGCTCGTCTTCCTTTTGCACTCGTCGGTGAGTTCGTTTCAAGAACTGAAGCCGGTGGTGGCGGTTTAGTAATATTCTTAATTGAATTGTTCGCTTTTATCGTTGTCGTTATGTTTTGTATTCTGCTCGTTCAAGGGACGAGAAGGGTACCGGTACAATACGCGAAGAGAGTTGTCGGCAACCGTCAGTTTGGTGGCGTTCGTCAATTCATCCCGTTGAAAGTTAACGCAGCAGGCGTAATGCCTATTATCTTCGCTCAGGCAATCATGTTCCTCCCGATGACTATCGCCGGGTTCGGTTCTGAAAGTATGGGTAAATTCGCTGCTACATTTTCAAATATTAACGGCTTCTGGTATAATTTTGTTTTCTTTGTTCTTATTGTGCTGTTTACGTATTTTTATACCGCCATCACAATTAATCCTAACCAGATGGCTGAGGATATGAAGAAAAACGGTGGCTTTATTCCTGGCGTTAAACCCGGAAAGAAGACCGTAGATTACATTGATAATATTATGTCGCGCATTATTCTCCCGGGATCTATTTTCCTTGGTATCATTGCAATTCTGCCGGCAATAGTAAGATTATTTGGTGTTAATACGCAATTTGCCCAATTTTTCGGAGGTACATCACTTTTGATTCTTG
>JAQVPY010000136.1 GCA_028701815.1 Bacteroidales bacterium
GCAATACAAGACACCGGATGAAGTCTATTTCGGAACTTGTAATCTGCGATCAAACGGGTATAGTAACTCAAAGGTCTTTACACCGATCTTTTAAGAAAAAGTTGTCCAGCCAAGGGGTTAGGCGCAAACTTCAAGTTACCTCTTTTGCAAATGTGCGCAATTTTCTGGACGTTATCCTTTGTTTCGGTTGCGTCAGGTAACGTTTGATGTCTGTGATCCGTCTGCAACAAATGTGCGCAAAATATTGGACACTACCATACATCGGCTATTGCGAAGCATGACAACCCAAATATAATCCAGACATGTAAAAAACTAAATTCGCCCGTCGGGTATTCGGGGCAGGTGATAACCTGATTTTTAGCTGGTTTTTCGTTTCGCCGGTTAATTCTATATTATGCAAAAACGAAAGCAGCAAATCCTTTTTTCTAAAAGAATTAAGCCATGAAAACTTATTCCAATCATTTAATGATGAAAAGACAATCTTATCGTTAAACAAAATTTCGGTTATCTGCTCCTTGTCGGAGGGTATTAACAGAAAGCCCTGTAGCTCGTGCTTTTTCCCCATCTGGATATTGTCAATCTCAAAAATATATTCAATGCTTTTGAGATCATCAGTAACCGTTTCCGGTTTTACTAAAATAACGTTTTTACCGTATGGTCTGGCGTCGGGGATTTTTATGCCATTGCGTAATACTGATATATTGCTCTTTGAGGTATCAAAAAGCATGTACTGATTATTGGGTATTGTCTGAGCCAATAATGAAATACCGGTAACCACAACCACGATAGAACAGATTGCAAAGTATATCCGCAGATTAGTTTTTTGGATCTTGGAACTTTCCTTATTATTCAATCCGCAAAAACCAATTGCGGTTAGAATCGCAAAGAAAACATAAAACATGCTTAAATAACGTGTTTGTACCTCTCCTAAGAAGATCAAAAAACATAAGAAGAATGCAAGCATAAAGAATGGCCATTGAAAGATTTTACGCCATCCGATATTTCTTAAAAGAATCATTATCCCCATCATCGCAAATAGAGAAAAATAAAGCCGATTAAAAAAAACGATTCCTTGATAGACGTTAAAATCGTTGTGGAATTTGTCAATGTTGAGTTTTGAGAAAACATATTTATTTGTATCATAACCAAAATTGGCAAAAACCTGTGTTTGGTTATACGCTCGGTTGACAAATTCATCGCAGTGGTTGCGCAATGAACTAACTACGAAAGCCGCAGTATAACGCATTGTTTTTTCATTTGGAATCAGCTTGTTTTCAAACGCGCCTCCGATAATATTGGCAACCTCATTGGGGGATGTAAACGTTATAACGTTTACTCGGCCAAATTGCGAAACATTAACCTCTGAATAAAAGAATGTTTTTAACCCAATACACAAAGTTATCGGAATTATTACAATAAAAATAAATATTTTGATGACTTTATATAAAAGTTTTTTACTGAAATGTTTTATAAGGTGATATACAAAAAAACAGAAAATTCCCAAAACGCTAATGGGGACAATCAATGCAAATAAGTCGCGCCCCATTTCTACCATAAACAAACTAATACCGGCTAAAATCGATAATACTAAAACCTTTGCGGCGCGAATAAACGATGATGATTTATCTGAAAAAAGTTCTTTGACGGTATAGATGCTCACGACAAACAATGTCGTCATAAAAAATGCACCGTTCATGTCGTGATTCGCTAAAGGTAAAAATATATATTGAGATGGAAACAGAAAATAAAATAACATTGCGGCTCTTGACAATCTCAGCGATTTTGTCAGTTGGTGGCAGATCAGCAATGTTTCATAGCCCAATATTAGATGCATGACTATGTTTGCGATCTTATAACTTAAATGGTTATAACCGAAAAAATAAAACAGATAATACAGATTGAAGAATGCACGCCGAAATAAGATGTCATTAAGATGAGTCTTAATGGTATGCAGATCCATGTTTATTGCTGCTGCTGCTTTCTTTGGATATACCCAAAAATCATTTAGAGTGAGGATGTCAAAATGATTTATACAATAGCATGAGAACGCCGCAACAATTAGGAAAACAGGTGGATAAAAGAAATACCATTTGGAATTTATCAGTTTTTTATTGGCAATGATAACGATGGTCATGGTTACTAACAAGATATATAACATGACTAACGTTACCGTCGTCCAGTTATAAAATTTCAAAAGCGATAAGACGCATTTGGATGGCCCCAAAGAGAAAATATTGCTCACAAACACCAAGGCTAAAAACGGGAATATGCAGATCAAGGCAAAATAGTTGCTTGCATTTCCTGCACAATCAAAAAGAGACAAAATTTTCGATTTAAAATTTTTCATTTGTGTTTTTATGCGTTGTCGTTTGTTTTGAAAATCAACACGTTTTGAATTACGAAACTCGCCAAAAACAAAGTTGATTCCACCAGGATTTTGGATATAAATGGAGACATAATGTCATGTTCACTCAGAAAACTGATGAGGTAATAGGACGAGGTGATGAGAAACAGCGCAAGTATGAAAAACTTAAGGCATTGCCCAAACGCATTGCCGCCGGCATGAAACACCGCTTTCTTTGCGAGAACAAAGTTTACAGATACACTTATAATGCGAGCAAATATCAGACTGTACAATATGCCGGATCCCAGCAGCAGCAACAGAGAAAACACCAAATAGTCTATTATGCTGCAAAAAAAAGAGGCTCCTGCAAAGCGGACAAAAACAAAATATATTTTGAAGGAGTCTATCAGCGGATTGAAATGCGAAGATGGATTGTTCTCCTCATATACCGTTTCAATTGGAATCTGTATTATGTGATGACCGGTTTTACTGAAGACAATCAACGCTTCAAGTTCAAATTCATATCTGGATGACGTTATTTCCAAGCATTTAAGCATGAATTGCCGGGGATAACAGCGCAGCCCGGTTTGCGTGTCCGACAGATGAATCCTTGTAAAAAATTTGAAAACCTGCTCTGTAATAATGTTTCCAAAACGGCTGCGCAACGGAATCGGGTGGTCGGCGTTATGAAAATCACGGACGCCAAGCACATAATCGTCTGGTGACTCTAAAAATGCTTGCGCGACTTTTTTGACATCCTTGGGTAAATGCTGCCCATCGGCATCTACCGTTACAGCTCCGATTATGCCCGGATATTCGCAAAGTAAATAATTGAAAGCTGTCTTTATCGCTTCTCCCTTGCCGCAGTTTATCGCATGACTGAGCACTGTTACCTTGGAAATAGTTGCCGCTTCTTTGAAAATAGACACCGTCTCCTGGGTATTTTGGTGTTTACCGTCATTGACGACTATTATACCTTCGATAATATCCAGTTCAGACAGCCCGTGTACAACGTCGAGCATGACATGTGATGGCACGTATGCCGGTACTATCGCGAAAATACCACTCATCTTTTAATCTCCGTATCTTGGGGTAACGAAGTAACGGGCACAAATTTATTATCAACCTTCTTAAGCAGAAGATTCCTTCCTCGGTCATCCGGAAAACTTACGACATTAAGGATTTGTTTCTGAACGTTGTCAAATCCCGGGGCAGGAGCTCCCATCCCCAAATAAAGAATAAGGTCAAATTTTTTAATCAAGCCCATGCTTATGCTGTCATCCCATTTCCATGGCATTACAAGAAACGGCTGCCCGGGATTGTCCAATGAAATATGTGCCGGTAGGTTGTATGGCATTGGCTTTGAAGAGGCCCACAGCACCAAAATCAACTGGTTATATTTGATTTTCTGATTCAACAGACACTCATCGATAATTTTTTTTGCCGTGTCATGTTGGGCATTTTGCGGGAACCCGACCAAGTTCTCTTTGCGGTAAAACGAAAGGTCGTAGCATAGATAGGCCAGCAGGGCAAGCAGCACCGTCCCCCCCCATGATACACTGCGAAGCGGCAGCCGCCGAACGGCTACGGCCAAAATAGCAAATGTCATAAGCAACCAGCCGGAAAGCATGGTTGCTCCATACCTTTCAAACTCAACGATATTCAGCGCAGTTTGCTTGAATGCAGGAGATATTGACCCGAAAACATATATGTAATTAAGCAGCATGCCAAATAAATGCAGTACAACAAACGCAATAAACAGCAACGAAGCGACGATCAGCGCGAAAAGTCGGCGTTTCTTCCATGTCAATGCCAAGCCGAGCACCCAAAGCGGCAGTGACAAAACAAATATGTCGAAAAATGTAATCACGCCAGAAGGGGCTTGGGGCAGATTTAGTTGAGGCTTAAAATCATTGAAAGCCTTGAAAAAATCACTTGATATCGCCGTACGAGCGTCCCAACGTATGAATTTTCTGGTCAATATAGCTGACATAAAATTGTTTTTTACATCGGTAATGAATGGGGAGTTATTTTCTGAAATGACCGAGGTCGCCGCATCCACGCTGATCGGAAATGATTTGAATGGGCTTGTGTATTTATGATACCGGCAGTGAATACCCCAAATCAAGGGTGAGATGAATGTTGCGATAACCAACAGCAACAGGGCTGCTGTCATGTAAAAATAGCGTCGGCGGTGTAGTTTTATATAGCTGGCCCGAAATGCTTTCCATATATATGAACCATGCTGAATCAGATAGAATGCCGCAATCGTAACGCATATCGCAATCGCCAAAAAACTGCCCGGTCGTTTTAGCAAATACAGGCCAGCTATTGCCGGACTGATAAATATTATGGTTTTGGCATGCGGTGCACAAATAAAAGCACATAAAACAGCTCCGGCAGTCACCGCCATAACCTGATCGGCTAAAATAATCCTGAAGAAAGCTCCGATCGAGCTGATTACGAAGAGGAAAAAAAGAAATCCGGCGGCCAGCAACATAACATCGCGCGAATCCTGTTTGGGTTTTTTACCGGAATACGTCAACCCGATTGTGCCTACCAGCAAAAACGGGGCAAGATATTTCAGCGATTTTGCATCATAAAATTCGGAGATGCAGACAAATGCGCAGCCCAGCAACAGTATGGAAACCCACCCGATTTTTTTCCAGTTGACGAAGCCGGCAAACATAAGAAATAATGCCGGATAAATCATCAGATAGGCAAACGAGGTCAAATCCTGACGGAACGGGCAGAAAAACGCCCAATTTATAAAAGCCTCCCACACGCCAAGCCCAACCGGATAGTCGCGATAACTTGTGATAAGTTCTAAAATGGACCCGCGACTGCTTATGCACCGTGCAACTATGCCCCAATGGTGAATGGTGTCGGTTCCAAAAATATTTTCACCGCGTACTGAAAAAAACAGGGCGAATGTAAGCAGATAAAATACCCATAACGGTTTGGGTTGAAACAGGAGTAGTTTCCAGAACTCCATTTTTTTGCGGCAGACCATGAGAACGAGCCCGAATGCACAGAAAACGGCAACCAACGTCGCCACGGCCGGCAGCATGCACAACACCCCGCCGAGCACCAATATGAACATTGTAGAGAAGATAAATGACGCCGGGATCAGGGTAACCGGGCATTTGAATAACCCGTTATATACATAAAAACCGCCGGATAAGCCGACTATCAAAAGTATCAAAAAAAAGATATCAGAAAACATCAGCGGGTATCCTTGTCTGTTTTTTTTACATGACGAAAGTAATATAGCATTATGTTGGAGGAATTACAAATACATTAAAGTTATAAAAAAGTTTAAAATAGTCGGTTATGCAAAACCCTGTTTTGAGAGGGCTTTTAGGAAACAAAAGCGACGTGTACTCAAGTACACGAATTTGTCGTTGACGCCAAAGATGCTCAAAAGAGGGTGTAAGTCGCACAAAATTGAATACTAAAATTGCAAGTTTTTGAATAACGCATATATATTTCCCGGCATGGGGCCTGGAAAAGAACAAAACGAAAAGGACGGGGTTACATTCGTTTTTTTATTTATATATAGTTGACTTCAGCCTCGCGTACTCAAGTACGCGTCGGCCTTGTTGCCTCATCTAAATAGAAAAATCG
>JAQVPY010000008.1 GCA_028701815.1 Bacteroidales bacterium
CTGTACCAGAGAAGAGTTCACGTTGATAATATGAGGCTCTCCTTCTGCAGTGGCGGCAACGGCAAAAGCATTTACCGAAGAATCGCCGGTAATATAGAAGTCGACGTTCTCAGTGAAACCCAATTTGTCTTTTACATCATAAAACAAGACATGCAAACGCTTGAGGATCTCACGATCGACTTTGAAGCTATGTCCTTCGAGCATATTTCTCCAATAATTTCCCGACTTGTTTATATGGGCACATTTTAAAATGTATTTCACCACATCTCCCTGCAATACGGTATAAATTTGATTTCCGAGGAATTGCTCTAACGGCAAATTCATAAATTCAGGGGCAATAATATTTTCGTCTTTAGCCATAAAAATAAATTTTAGATTATATAATTTACAAAGATACGTTTTTTTTATTCTGTTTCCAATTTCTGATACATATTTACCAACTTTCGTCCGTCAACGGTCCAATTATATTTGTCTTCGACAGCTTTTCTACCCTGTTTAATATATTGTGTCAACAGGTTCCTGTCGGCATAAAAGTCTTTAATAAGGCTCGCGAGTTCTGCAGGATTATCATAAGAATATTCCACTCCGCTGTGAGTTTCATTCACAATACGCACGAGAGGATCGCAATCAGATACGAGCATCGGTATTCCGGCATACATATACTGAAAGATCTTATGCGGAATCGTATTATCGGAATGGCCGGACTTAATATGAGGGATTACGGCGACATCGGCAGCCTCATATATATCGGCTATATCGGTATATTTCTTATAGCCGTGAACCGTAACATTGTCGGACACACCTCTTTCTTTTATCAACTTTTCTATTTCGGGCAGGTAACGTCCAAAGCCCACCAAATCGAAATAAACATCAATATTTTCTTTTTTCAATATTGAAATTGCTTCTATAACATATTGGATACCTCTATGATAGTTGATTCCTCCGACATAAAGCATCTTAAAAGGTCCGCTATTGACTGTTTTTCTCTCCACAACATCGAACTGACTTATGTTTAACGTATTAGACACGACAGTAATTTTATCCGGTGAACTTACGAAGGGGGTTATGCGGCGTTTTGCTTCTTCTACCACTACAACAACTCTGTCTGCCTCCATACACATTTTTTTCTCGTACCTCACCCATTGTTTATTGGAAGAGAGCAATTTACCCAAAGGGGATTTCGTATGTTGCGACAGCTGCAACAGCACAGGCCAGTTTTCGTGAAGGTCGAGAACGAAACGCATTCCAAATGATTTACGCATTTTGCAGCCGACTTTTGCCAATGGGAGGTCGTGCACATGAACCACGTCGAATTTTTCTTTTTCGCACAGTTCCGATGCAAATTTAATCCAGAAGTTAAAATAGAACGGGAACTTCAAAGCGCCCACGCTGCTCTTTTTCAAAAACTCCGATATATGTCGTCTATGAATAGTACATATTTTGGTCTTCTCAAATTCTTTTTCACCATCTCGCCGGAAGCAGGCAATATGTACATCAAACCCTGCGGCGGCGAGAGATTCTATTTCATTCTCTACACGGACATCCGGCGGAAAGACATGGTCTAAAAGCATTAATATCTTCATGGATTTATCTTATTTTCTCTGCATAAACAAAATAATGACGGGGGACAAAACGTCTCAATACCGGTCGCAGTCCGAAGCCGCCGGAATATGCGCACCATTTTTGACGGGCTACGATTTTCCATCCACTTTTTTCTAAAAGCCAGTCGAACTGCCAGTCTTCAAACTCATGAAAATGTCTGTCACGCATATCGGTCTTGCTCTTGTATGCTTTAGCAAACCACAAAGATAAAGGGACGCTTGCCACTAATTTATCGGATGGAATATTTTGCAAAACAGACAATGGATTTAAAAGATGCTCGAAAATTTCAAGCGCCGTTACTAAATCGACATTTTTATATCTTGCCTTCAAATCATATTCCGTATCCAAGTCTTCACCCTCGGTATTAATTACCGAATATGAAGATCTTTTTAGGATGTCTGAAAAGTCATTCTGCACCCCCAAATCCAAAATGGTCTTACAATCAGGAACCTGCTTCCTGATAAAAGATAAGGTCCTTTCGTATCGTTTTTGTGAGACTCTATTCATAATTTTTTGGTTTTTCATTGTGCAAATTTAAGAAAACATATTGACTTATTTCTGAATTATTGCGTATTTTTAGAAAGACATTTCCCTTTCATCGAAGAAAAAAGGAGATTGGTAGAATAAAAGCAATATTTAAAATGACTAAAATAACCTATTAAAAAATTTTATTTATTTTTGTAAGTTAAAAAATAAAAAATGAAAAAACTTAAATTTTTACTTGTAATGTTTGCCATCATTCCTGTCATTTCATTAATGGGACAGGCGGAAACAGATGTCTCCATTACATTTTACGACGGATCGGAAGCTGTCTATACCGTTGACACCGAAAACGGCTCTCTGTATTTTGAGGACAACAATATGGTAGTCAGTTACGGCGACGGTTTATCAGAGACCATTTCTCTGGCGGGGATAAGAAACATCAGATTTGAGACTGTTCCGTTTGGAATAGAGACGATAGAGGTTCAAGAAAACAGAATATATCCCAACCCCGTTTCTACGAGCCTGTACATATCCGATATTGAAACGGTGTCAAGTGTTACGATTTTCTCGCTGAACGGACATATAGTATATAAATCCGACCATAATCCTCAAAGCTCCATTGACGTTAGTTTTCTTCAACGCGGGATGTATCTTATAAAAATTGACGAAAACATCTTTAAATTCTGCAAACAATGAAAAGACTTCCAATAATTCTTATTACGGTTTTCTCCTTGTTTTGCAGTAGTTTGTATGCACAGGACAAGATGATTATCAGACACTCGGGGGCAACTATTCTCGAGCAGCAAATCTCCAATATCAACGACATCACATTTCGTGTTGACACCTCCGTTATTGAATGTACTTCTCAGATTTATGAAATACCATTCACTATGATCGACAGTATCACTTTTGAATACAACAACGTCACTCCGCCTGAAGACAGTGTGATATACATTATATATAACGGTTCTTCCGTTGAGATAACGAATCCTTTTGAGGGACTCGGCGTAGTTATTTCGGCATCATCGGCGAATGTTTATGTTACATCCACCATTAATTTAAAAGACATCTTATATGTTATACAGGGCAGTACGACTTCCGGTTCTCTGACCATAAGCAGTCTGAAACGTTTTACTCTTAATCTTGACGGCGTTTCCATCACGAATCCTTCGGGCGCGGCGATAAACGTCACTTATGACACCACAGTGTCCGTAGAGCTCAGCGGCACCAGCTCGCTTGTCGACGGAAGCGGCAGCCAGAAGGCAGCTTTCCATAGCGAAGGGCAGATGATATTCTGTGGCAGCGGCACATTAAATGTTACCGGCAACACTAAACACGCCATCAACAGCGACGACTATATTATCTTTAACTCCGGCACCGTAAACGTCCTTGACGCAGTCTCCGACGGAATACATGCCGACTATATCATTGTTAACCTCGGGACCATCAACATTGGATCTCAGGGTGACGGCATCGACTGTGGAACGGGATTTTTTGAGATGAACGGCGGCACCATCTACATCACCTCAACAGCTGAAGATGTAAAAGGTATCAAATGCGACAGCATTATGACCATCAACAGCGGGAGTGTTACTATTACGGTATCCGGCGACCAGTCGAAAGGTTTAAAAAGCGGTCAGGATATGAGCATTAACGGTGGCACCGTTGACATAACGACCTCCGGAGGAACAGTTCTCAATGCTTCAGGCAACGGCTACGATCCCTCATATTGTACCGCGATAAAATGTGAAGGCAACATTACCATCACCGACGGAGACATCACCATCGAAGGCACGAGTGCCTGCAAAGGGGGCAAGGGAATTTCAGCCGACGGAAGCATCTCCATTTCAGGAGGTACTCTTGAAATAACGGAAGCCGGCAACGGCGCGACCTATACTAACAGCAGCGGACAGACCGATTCATATACGGCAGCATGCATAAAAGCTGATGGCACAATATCTGTTCTCGCGGGAGACATTACATGCAGCAGTTCCGGAACCGGCGGCAAGGGCATCAACTGCGATGGCGTTATGACTATCGGCAATGCCAATGCTTCTAACGATCCGCTGACTCTTGGCGTAACCACCACCGGAGAACGTTTCCTTGTCAGCGGCGGTGGCTGGGGCGGTGGCGACTACGCCAATCCGAAAGCTATAAAATCGCTCGGCAACATCAATATCAACAGCGGCACGATAACCGTAACTTGCCAACAGAATAATGAAGGCGGCGAAGGCATAGAAAGCAAGAACATTCTTACTATCAACGGCGGCGACATAAACGTGTTTTCTTCGTATGACGACTGCATCAATGCAGCAAGCAGCATTGTCATCAACGGGGGGACTACCTACTGCAAATCCAATAACAACGACGGCATCGACAGCAACGGCACGCTGACAATAAACGGAGGACTGACGATATCTTGTGGCGCGAGAGTTCCTGAAGAGGGTTTCGACTGCGACAACAACACGTTCAAGATCACCGGAGGCATCATTGTAGGCACGGGCGGAGCGACGAGTACTCCGACTTCCAGCGTATGCTCGCAACGTTCAGTTATATATAACAATTGTACTGCAGGCAATGCCATCTGCATCAAAAATTCGAGTAATGAGGCCATATTAACCTTCCAGACTTCGACATTCACCGGTAGCGGTGGAGGCGGTCCCGGAGGCGGCGGCAACAGCATGACCGTCTTATTCACGAGCCCCAGCCTTGTCCAGGGACAATATACTCTCTACTACGGAGGCAGCATTTCAGGAGGTACGGAATATCACGGCTACTATAACAATGCCACATACAACGGCGGCAGTAACACTTCATTCAACGCTTCTGGGATGGTTACTACTGTTGGGGGAGGGTGGTAGTTAATTTCAATTAACGATTAACGATTAGCTATTAATAAAGGATTAGTAAGACGAAGCCGAGGGCTATCATCATGAGGATGAATTTCCAGAAAAATTTAAACCATTTTTCATAAGGGATTTTTGCCATGCCGAGACAGCCCATTAAGACACCGGAGGTGGGCGTGATCATGTTGGTAAAGCCGTCGCCGAACTGAAAGGCGAGAACTGTGGCTTGTCGCGGAATATTCAATAAATCGGAGAAAGGCACCATGATAGGCATCGTGAGCGCAGCTTTTGCCGAGCCGGAGGGCATAACAAGATTCAGACCCGTCTGAATTAAATACATCACCCCTAAAGCTAAGGTTTTACTTGCCATGCCCATGACTGATGTCAGCGAATGCATGATAGTATCCATGATCTTTCCGTCCTGAAGGATTATTATTATACCGCCGGCAAGTCCAACCACAAGTGCCGCCGATAAAATATCCTGGGCCCCTTCTAAAAAATGCCTCGTGATAATATTGGGTGAAAAGCCGGCGGCCATACCGGCAAAAATGCCCATGGCGAGGAAAAGAGAGCCTATCTCCATAATGTACCAGCCATAGCCCATAACGCCGAGTATAAGAAAGAAAACGGTAAAGACGAGGAGGTTGAGCACATAAAAGTGAACGGATTTTCTGGCAGCAAAGAACCCAACTACGGCAAAAAGAGCCGTGAGGATAGGCAAAGCATAAAAGGATACCGACGTGTTACCTATCTTCATCGTCGATTCGGGAAAGAGGAACGAGAGAACGACCAGTCCCACAGTGACTATTCCATACGAGACCCACGTGGAGACAGGGGTGTAATATTTAATTTCGGCGACATCAACCTTATGTGCATTTCGCCAGCTGTCGTCGAGTTTGTACATTATGGATTTCTGCGGATTCCGTTTGATTTTTCGGGCATACAGGAGCACAAATGTAAATCCGATGGCATTTATTATCAGCCAGCATATAAAGCGATAGCCCAGACCGGAAAACAGTGGAATTGCGGCAATTCCCTGAGCAATACCTATTGTAAAGGGGTTCAACATGGCTCCGGCAAAGCCGAGGTGCGCCGCCACATATACTACACACACGCCGGTAATGGAGTCATAGCCCATGGATATAAAAAGCGGCACGAAGATGACTATAAACGCGATTGTCTCTTCGCTCATGCCGAAGACAGCTCCGAAGAGGCTGAATAGAGTCATCAGAGATAACATAATAATATTATCGACACCTATCTTTCGTAGCCACGGGTAGCGTTCCATTCGAAGTATCACACTGAGAAAGGCCGCCATTCCGACGTCTATTGCCTTAGTAGCATTCATTATCCAAAAGGCACCGCCGATGAGAAGAATGAAGATGATTATCCCCGACTGCGAGGTAAAACCCTTAAAAAAGGAGGTGAAGACATCCCAAAGTTGAGGACTCCTGTCGGTATAATGAAACGAATCAGGGATTACAACTTCACGGGTGGTCCCGTCGGGCATGGAGACACTCTGTCTGTCGAACTCACCGGCAGGAATTATAAGTGTCAACAAAGAACATATTACTATTATGGTGAAGATAATCACGTATGTATGAGGAACCTTTTTCATCAGAATATTTTTGCACAAAAGTAAAACAAAAAGGTATAAAAACAAAATCGTTGCGCCGTTAATAGAAACAGCGCAACGATTAAAGAAGCTCCCCCTGCTGGACTTGAACCAGCGACCCTCTGATTAACAGTCAGATGCTCTAACCAACTGAGCTAAGGAGGATTTTTGCCTTAAAAAAGCGATGCAAAAGTATAACTTTTTTTAAATATAAACACTATTTTTGTAAAAATTTTTTTAACGAAATAAAACATGAAAAGAATAATCGGCATCGGGAATGCCTTAATGGATGTCTTAGTCCCCGTAGATAACTATCAATTAATAGATTCTCTAAATTTAGCACACGGTGGAATGGTAATGATTGATGAAGGCACTTTTAAAGGCATTTCGCAGAAAACGTCAGGTACAAAGAAGAATTATGCGGCAGGCGGATCTGCTTCTAACACCATATACGGTCTCGCCAAGTTGGGCGTCCCTACTTCTTTTATCGGCAAAGTTGGCGATGACGAAGTAGGTAAAATTTACAGCGACGATCTCATCGCTGCCGGAGTAACACCTAAACTGATAAAATCCACGACCTCTCCTACCGGCTGCTGTACGGCCTTTGTTACGCCCGATTCTGAGCGTACCATGGCTACGTATTTAGGAGCTGCGGCAGAATTAAAGCCTGAAGATATCAGGGAAGAATTGTTTGTCGGTCATGACATCTTACATATTGAAGGTTACCTTTTATTTAATTACGAACTCGTGGAAAAAGCCATGAGGGCGGCGAAAAAGCTCGGAATGACTATTTCATTGGACCTCGCCGCGCACAATTTCGTAAAAGATAACCAGCCGGTTATTTTGAAGTTGTTAAAAGACTATGTCGATATTTGTTTTGCCAACGAAGACGAGGCGATGGCGATTTCCGGCATGAAGCCTGAAGAAGCCCTTGAGATGCTGTCGGAAAACTGCGAATACACCATTGTAAAATTAGGTTCCAGGGGTTCTCTTGTAAAACACAAAGGAGACAAACATGAGATAGACATTTTTAAAGCCGACAATGTAATAGACACCACAGGGGCGGGAGATCTTTTCGCTTCGGGATTCATTTATGGATTCAGCCAAGGCTTTTCACCTGACAGGTGCGCGAAGATAGGATCTCTACTCGGTGCCAATATCATCCAGGTTTACGGTGCCCGCATCGACGACACCGTATGGGACAAGATTCACGATACAATTAAAACGATATGAGCACTTTATACATCATTCTAACAGTATTGTTTTACCTTATAATGCCGGCTTTTGTTCTGCGTCTATGCTACGTTTCAAAGATGGCGAATAAAATAGGAACTGTTCTCTTATGTTATATTATCGGGCTCATCTTCGGACAGCTGTTTATCGGAGATGTCAACAGCAACATCCCCGACATACTGTCCACTATTTTAGTGCCGCTGTCGCTCCCGATGCTTTTATTCGAGACCGACTTAAAGAAATGGAAGCGGGTGGCCGGCAAATCGTTTATCTCCATGATAATAGCGATTGTTGGCCTGGTAATTTCCATATCCGTCGGGTACCTGATTTTCAAAGACCGCTTGCCGGAAGCTGATAAAGTAGGTGGGTTGTTAGCGGGACTTTACACCGGCGGCACACCGAATTTAGCCTCTATAAAAATTGCCTTAGGCATTGATGAGGCGACATATATTGCCGTAAACACGGCCGACATCTGTATAGGGGCACTATATGTCCTGTTTCTGATTTCGTTTGCAAAGAAAGTCTTCAGCAAAATTTTGCCTCCTTACAAAGGAGCGACATCCGACACCCAAGCGTACACCGAAGGGCTTCCTGAAGAGAATCGTGTTATCAAAAGATTAAAAAGCTGGATAAGATATGTGAGTTTTCCGAATATTTTGGCAGCATTCGGGGTATCTTTACTTATAGCGGCGATAAGTGCCGCCGTAGGATTTTTACTCATAAAAAACGAGGCTTTCCAGATGGCTGCGTTGATATTAATGATCACCACCCTGTCAATTATTGCGGCAACACTCAAGCCTATAAAAAAGATCAAGGGCAGTTTTGACACGGGCATGTATCTGATACTTATTTTCAGCATTGTCGTTGCGAGCATGGCCGACCTCAGCAGTTTCAGCGACGCCGTATTACCTCTGCTGGGTTATGTGGCCATTGCCACATTCGGCACATTAATACTGCATATTCTGGGCTGTAAAATATTCAAGGTGGATGTTGACACGGCTATAGTGACTTCAGCGGCACTAATATGTTCTCCTCCTTTTGTTCCTGTTGTATGCGGTGCAATAAAAAACCGCGACGTTATGGTGTCGGGGCTTACGATAGGGATAATAGGCTACGCCGTAGGTAATTACCTCGGCGTATTAATAGCCTATATTCTCTAAGTTTATTCGATAGTATATTCTCCGGTATAAACTGTCTTTCCGTTAAAAACTATCACGAAATTATACGTACCGGTCTCTATTCCGGATATACCATACGCTATATCGACATAGCATGTACCACTTTGAAAATTATTGCACTCCTTTTCGGAGACTTCAATAGTGTTTTCGCCATATTTTTTGAAAGAGACCGTTACGCCTGTTATTCCCGGATTAACCTTGGCATTGGCATGGAGCACACGCAACGTGTCTGAATCCTGTTCGAGGGTAAAGATATCTTCGTCGAAGACCAGTTCGCCCTTGCAGTCGGAGACGACAACGTCGCCATGACCGAGCAATGGCACGCTTTTGCAACCGATAAAGAGCGACAGGCTCAAGAACAGGGCTACCATTAAAGTTAACAAGGAATTTTTCATAATTACTAATTCTAATAATTGTATGCTTTAACTTCGAAATATGCCTTTGGATGAGCACATGCAGGGCATTTTTCAGGAGCGCGATTACCGAAATGGATATATCCGCAGTTTCTGCACATCCAATAAGTAGGTTCGTCTTTTTCAAACACCTTGTTTTCCTTAACATTTTTGAGGAGAGCCAAATATCTCTTTTCGTGTTCCGCTTCAACTTTGGCTACCATCTTAAAACAATTAGCGATTTCTGTGAAACCTTCTTCTTCGGCATCTTTAGCAAAAGCCGGATACATATCAGACCATTCTTCATTTTCACCTGCAGCGGCAGCTGAAAGGTTTTCATCAGTTGTTCCTATAACACCTGCGGGGAATGTAGCTGTAATTTCAACAGGGCCTCCTTCTAAAAATTTAAAGAACCTCTTTGCGTGTTCTTTTTCCTGAAGAGAAGTTTCCATAAAGATAGCTGCTATCTGTTCATAGCCTTCATTTTTTGCAACTTTTGAGAAGAATTCGTAACGATTTCTTGCCTGTGATTCACCTGCGAAAGACTTAAGCAGGTTTTTTTCTGTTTTTGATCCTTTTAGATTCATAATTTTATTTTTTGATTTTAATAAAAAAATTCATAAACCGTTTTAAAGGCGGCTATAAATTTATTTGTTTATATTGTTTTTCATAATATTTTAAATACTCGCCCGAGATAACGTTTTCGAGCCACTCTTTATTGTGAAGATACCATTCTACTGTTTTTGAAATGCCTTCTTCAAAAGTCGTCTCAGGCTGCCAGCCAAGCGAGTCGTGCAACTTTGTAAAGTCGATAGCATACCGCAGGTCGTGTCCGGGACGGTCTTTAACAAAAGTAATCAATTTTTGCGCTGTTCCAACTGTACGATCAAGTTTTTTGTCAACAATATCGCATATCATAGTCACGATATCAATATTTTTCATCTCGTGAGCTCCACCGATATTATATGTCTCTCCGGGGGTTCCCTTATGAAAGATTGTATCTATAGCGTCGGCATGGTCTTCAACATAAAGCCAGTCTCTTACATTTTCACCCTTGCCATAAATTGGCAGAGGTTTATTGTTTCTGATATTATTGATAACAAGGGGGATCAATTTTTCCGGAAACTGATTCGGCCCATAGTTATTGGAGCAGTTGGAGACTATTACGGGCACTTTAAAAGTGTAGAAGTAGGATTTCACGAGGTGGTCGGAGCCTGCTTTAGCTGCGGAATAGGGGCTTCGTGGACTATACGGAGTCGTCTCCGTAAATTTCGGAAGCTCGTCGCCGTTGCCCCGCAATGGCAGTGAGCCATAGACCTCATCGGTAGAAACATGATAAAAGAGCTTCCCTTCATAATTCCCATTCCACAAATTTTTAAAAGCATTCAGCAGCACAAAGGTTCCGAGGATATTTGTCTTAATAAAATCCATCGGTTCGAGGATAGATCTGTCGACATGTGTCTCGGCGGCGAGATGTATTACGGCGTCGAAGCGATATTTTTCGAACAGTTCATTGATATATTTATCGTCGGCAATATCTCCCCTGATAAAAGTATAATTCGGGTGATTCTCAATGTCTGCAAGGTTTTTCAAATTCCCGGCATAGGTGAGCTTATCCAAATTAAAGATATGATAATCCTTATGACGTGTTAAAAACGTTCTGACCACATGGGAGCCAATAAAGCCTGCGCCTCCGGTTATCAATATATTCTTCATATCGGTATTATTATTTTACTTCTTTCTTTTCAGTTCCCACTGCCAGGAGGTCAGCATCATATTATCGAGGTCGCGTTCCGCTTTCCATCCCAACTCTTTGTTGGCAAAAGAAGTATCCGCCCACACTTTTTCGATATCGCCTTCTCTGCGCGCGACAATTTTATAATTAACTTTTATATTGTTAACCTTCTCAAAAGATTTGATTATTTCGAGAACGGAATAACCTCTTCCGGTACCAAGGTTAAAAACCTCACTCGGAGATTTACATTTTCCACCAAGCATTCTTTCAACGGCTATAACGTGGGCTTTAGCGAGGTCCACCACGTGGATATAGTCCCTCACACCCGTGCCGTCGGGAGTATTGTAGTCGTCTCCATATATGCTGACGCACTGTCTGATTCCGGCAGCGGTTTGCGTGATATAGGGGATCAGATTATTGGGAACACCCTGTGGATATTCACCGATAAGCGCACTGTCGTGAGCGCCTATAGGATTAAAATATCTCAGTTTAATTGCTTGTATATCTGAAGCAGCGACAGTATCATCGATAATATCCTCGCAGATTTTCTTCGTATTTCCGTAAGGAGAGAAAGCTTTTTTGAGAGGAGCCGTCTCAGATACGGGTAAGACATCGGGCTGTCCATAAACAGTACATGACGAAGAGAATACAATATTAGGTATATTCTTCTTCTCCATCATCTCGAGGACATTAATAAGCGAATTGAGATTATTTCTATAATACAGCAGCGGTTTTTTCACCGATTCACCTACGGCCTTTGAGGCAGCGAAGTGGATGACAGCGACTATATCGGAATATTTTTCAAAAAGAATCCGTGTAGCCGTTCTATCAGACAGGTCGACTTTTTCAAAGAGAGGTTTAATGCCTGTTATATCTGCGATATTATCGACGGTTTCAGGAAAAGAATTGGACAAATCGTCGGCGATAAGCACATCAAAGCCTTTTTGTTGCAATTCGACCACCGTATGGGAGCCTATATAGCCTGTTCCGCCTGTAACTAAAATCTTCATCTGATTATTTATTTACGTATTCAAGAACGCTATCTGTAATATATTTTATCTGTTCGTCGTCGAGTTCCGTATGCATCGGAAGAGATATCACGCTATCGCAAAGCATTTCGGAGACGGGGAACATTCCGTCTTTATATCGGGGGTCGAGGTAGGCTTTCTGCTTATGCAGCGGCACAGGATAATAGATGGCACAGGGCACGTTTTTATCCATAAGATGTTGATGCAGACCGTTTCTATCGACACCTTTGGTAACCAGTGTATATTGATGAAACACATGGGTAGAGTTAGGTGCCACATACGGGGTTACGAGTTTATCGCAGCCGGCGAAGGCGTCATTATATTTTCCGGCAGCAATTTGACGAGCTTTAATATATTCGTCGAGGTGACGGAGTTTAATTCTCAGGATAGCTGCCTGGATAGAATCGAGGCGGGAGTTTACGCCGATAGCGTCGTGGTAATATCTCACTTTCATCCCGTGGTTGACCGTCATTCTAAGTTTTTCGGCGAGTTCATCGTCATCGGTAAACACTGCGCCGCCGTCTCCGTAGCAGCCGAGATTTTTCGAGGGGAAGAATGACACGCCGGAGGCGGTACCCATAGTTCCGGCCTTTTTAACTATTCCGTTGGAGAAGGTATATTCGGCGCCTATAGCCTGACAGGTATCTTCGATAACATAGAGGTTATGTTCCTTTGCCATATTGAGTAATGTCTCCATTTCGGCACACTGTCCGAAAAGATGCACTGGAACGATAGCTTTTGTCTTAGGGGTGATAGCTTTTTTAACGGCTTCGGGGTCCATATTAAAAGTATCGGGACAGACGTCGACCAGCACAGGGGTAAGTCCGAGCAGGGCGATAACTTCAGCCGTAGCAATAAAAGTAAATGTTGTGGTAATAACTTCGTCACCGGGTTTCAAGTTCAGCGCCATCATAGACACTTGAAGGGAGTCGGTTCCGTTTCCGCAGGGTATAACGTGTTTAACATGGAGATAATCCTGCAATTCCGAAGCGAAAAGCTTAACTTCGGGACCATTAATAAACGCGGACGACTTGATAACATTGATCACAGCCTCATTGATTTCCTGCTCGATTTTATTATATTGGCTGAGCAGATCGACCATTTGTATTTTTTTCATAGTACAGATAATTATTTTTCGGCGAGCATTAATTTTATTTTCGACAGCAGGATATCTATGCCCACTTTATTTTGCCCGCCTTGTGGGATAATAATATCAGCATATTTTTTTGTGGGTTCGATAAAAGTTTCGTGCATAACTTTCACCCACAGAGCGTAGTGGTTGAGCACTTCGTTATAGTTTCTGCCGCGTTCGACTACATCGCGTCCTATGATTCTCATAAGGCGGTCGTCGCTGTCAGCATCGACAAATACTTTTATATCAAGTTTTTTTCTCAGTGTCGGGTTAGCGAGAGCCATGATACCCTCGACGATAATAATTTTTTTAGGCTCGACAGTGATAGTCTCTTTTGCTCTTGCACACGTCACATAGGAGTATATAGGCATCTCTATGGATTTACCGGCTATAAGATCGTCGAGGTGTTTATTAAGGAGCTTAAACTCGAAAGACGAAGGATGATCGAAATTAATTTTTTTCTTTTCCTCATCGGAGAGATGTCCATTATCTTTATAATACGAATCAAGGGAGATAATAGATACTGCATCTTTAGGTAATCCGCGTTCTATTTCTCTTACCACGGTTGTCTTACCCGAGCCTGAGCCGCCTGCTATGCCAATTATTAACATGTGAAGTTTATTTTTGCAAATATACATTATTTTATTAAACGCTGTTTACTCTCTCAATATTTCATCGGGGTTTTTAATTTTTTTCGGCGAGCTGCGTCAGGGGACGACAATGCCAACAACGCCAGCAGCAACACCAACACCTGCCAAGTCTTCGCGCGCGCGCGCGCGAAGACTTGGCAGGTGTATCCCGCGTGAAGCCGCATCCGAAGGAGATAAGAAAATTGCTAAATTAAAAGACGAACCCGATATTGATATAGAAGCCGCTGAGCCCGTCATTTTTGTATGCCGAACGGCCATAGTTGATGGCAACGACAAAGTTGTGATTCATGGAGAAATAAAACCCCGCGCCATAGCCTAAATGGAGCTTGTCGTGTTCCGCATCGGTGAAATAATCTTCGAGGCTATATCCGAGAAAAGCTTCTTCCTTCAAAGGGTCGTCGTCGGAAAGGCTCAATTGATATTTGGCATTAACAATCTCGTCTTTTTTCATCTGTACTACAGCACTACCAGCATCAACAAAGGGGGCGAGAGTAAGATAAATATTTTGTTTCCCAAGGGTAAAGTTTACGAATCTCCATCTCAGCTCCAAAGAGCCAAAAGCGATATGAGAGCCTACTACCCTGTCTTTAAGGATTCCTCTAAGCGATTTCGCACCGCCAAGACCATCACTCGTTGTTGCAGCCGAAAAAGAGCTGATCATAAACGGCTGCACATAATACGGGACAGTACCGAATAATGTTCCCTGATAGCCGAGTCGATAAGCAAAAATCAGGCGATTTGGCACAAGAGATATATATTGTCTATGGGTGAGTGCGACGAGACCGTAGCTGCTATGATTGGAGACCGCTCCAAAAGACGGCGCAATATTAAATAAAAGTTCCGTCCATATTCCTTTGTTAGGGTTTGCTTCAATATCACGTGTGTCGTAAATGACGCCGAATTTGACAAAAGGATGCAGTCCTCCATCGGCTTCTTCTTCGTCGATAATTCCCCATTTTACATAATTATCGTAAAGGAGGTCGACTTCTGGAAGTCTGTTAGGGTCATCTTCATCTTTCTTCTTATTGAGTCGATCTATATCCACCGTCCCCATCTGGAACCAATAGACGCCTATTCCGGCGAGCCATTTAAAATCGCTATTACCGATACTTTGTTGTAAATCGAAAGTATAACGAAGCAGATTTCTTTTCTGACGATAAAACATTCTTGAAATATAGTCCGTATTAGTAGTATCTTTACTATTTGAAAAATCGCTGTTGAAGACGGTCATTGCCCCGTTAAAACCGTAGAAGTGGTCCGCCCTACTCGGCAGATAACTCAAATCGGTAGTAAACCTAAGTCCATAAGGAAGACTTGCCTTATCGTCATAAAACAGTTGGAATACGCTGCTACCCTTAGTATAAGTAGAAGCTTCTACTTTTATTGCTCTAAAATAGTCCGGGTATCTCGAGCCGTCGCCATAATGAAAAACCTGTCCCAAAGCCCCATATTGAAATCCTAAATCCGTGTTATAAGACACTACCGGCAGTCCGCCAAAATTCCATCCGGTTTTGATTTTTTCCTTTGAGACGGCAGTGGTGTCGGGATCATTACAGAGTGCAACGACAGAAAACATTACAGCGATAAAGAGTAAAAAAGTTCTTTTCATAAGTCATTAATTTTGATTGCTAAGTTAAACACAATCATTGAATTTTCACATTTTTTATAATTCATTTATCAACAGAAATTTAAACAATTAATTGAATAACCATCGCAATTTCAATCACCCAAAATTAATTCCTGATTTCTAATTTTCAATTCTTAATTAAATATCGTATATTTGCAGTTTATACAAAACAAAATTATGCAATTTACTGCCGAACAATTATCAGAGGTTTTACGTGGCCGTATTATTGGCGACCCGTCAGCATCGGTTTCGAATTTTTCCAAAATCGAAGAAACGACTCCCAATACTCTTAGCTTTATTGGAAATGCGAAATACAAGGGATACCTTGCTTCTGCGAAGGCGTCGGTAATCATAATCAATGAAGATCTACTCCCCGACGACAATAATTATACATCAACTTTAATCGTTGTGAAAGATGCTCATCAGGCTTTTATCGAACTGATGAGAATCTATAACAGCGCGATGCACGATGAAGCTGTCGGCCTTTCGGAGAATGCCTTTATAGACAAGTCGGCTAAATGTGGAAAAGACTGTTATATCGGTGTCGGCGCGGTTATCTCAAGTGGCGCGGTAATCGGCGACGGGACGAAGATATTTCCGCAGGTGTTTATAGGTAAAGACGTTACTGTAGGAAAAGACAGCATCATTTATGCCGGAGTGAAAGTATATAACGGTTGCCAAATTGGCGACAGATGTTATATCAACTCTGGCACGGTAATCGGAGCCGACGGCTTCGGCTATACGCAGGAAAACGGTATTAATATTAAGGTTCCGCAATTGGGAAATGTTGTTATCGAAGATGACGTAGAAATAGGCGCAAACTGCACTATTGACAAAGCCACTCTGGGCTCGACAATTATTCGTAAGGGCGTAAAAATGGACAATCTTATTCAGATTGCGCATAATGTTGAGATAGGAGAAAATACTGTGATAGCTTCTCAAACAGGTGTAGCGGGATCAACTAAAATCGGCTACAACTGCATGATAGGCGGTCAGGTTGGTATTATAGATCACATCACCATCGGCAACAATGTCAAGATCATTGCTCAGTCGGGTGTGATGCACGACATAAAAGATGATGAACTCATGATGGGCGCGCCGGCGTTTAATTTCTCTGATTACAAACGCAGCTATGCCTGTTTCAGGAGACTCCCCGACAAACTTAGAAAATTGGAAGATGAAGCAAAGAACCGTAAGTAATCCCGTCGCTTTTACCGGTAACGGGCTGCATACAGGACTCCCGTGTACTGTAGAACTGTTGCCTGCACCTTGTAACCACGGCATAGTATTTCAACGCACCGACCTCCCCGGAAAGCCAACTATTAAAGCCGTCAGCGACTACGCCTCAAGCTTCAACAGAAATACTACTCTCCAACAAGGCGACACCAAAATCGCCACGTTAGAGCATTTTATGGCCACCTTCTACCTCCTCGGCATTGATAATTTGCTGATAAAGATTTCCTCGATGGAGCTACCTATCCTCGACGGCAGCGCACAGTTGATATATAAACTGCTGGAGAATAACATATCCGAACAGAAAGAAGAAAAAGATTTTTTCGTAATCACAAAACCGATATCTGTAGAAGATCCACAATCCGGCGCCGTCATAGAAGCCATACCCTGCAATACTCCTCAGATAGAGGTCACCATTGATTTTCCAGCACCGATAGGAAAACATACTGTCTCCTATAGGCTTAACATTGATGTCACTAATATCGTTTCGGCAAGGACCTTCGTGATGTTGTCGGAAATCGCATTTTTATATCAAAACAACCTTATCAAAGGTGGGAATCTCTCGAATGCCCTCGTTTTTACCGACGTAAATTTGCCGGAAAACGTTCAGCATGAACTGTGTTCCGTTTTTAATTGCCAGCATTTGGAAATCACATCCGACAGCACACTCAATAATGTTCCCTTCCGCAACGAAAATGAGCCCGCTTACCATAAGCTACTCGATTTTATCGGCGATCTTTCCCTGGTAGGGAAACCTGTGAAAGGGAAGATTAAAGCATATAAACCAGGACATGCCGTCAACAGCAGATTCGTCCACGCACTGATGCAATAAGCAAACCAAGCGACTGTACGGTATCGGTTTTACAGTACATAAGGAATATTACAGTCATTAAAGATTAAAAAAGGGGCTATTATGGGTAGCAGGGATACGGGTCGAAATAATATGTACCATATCCGCACCATACGCCGAGCGCACCGCCTGAGATATTGGTTTTGACTTCGGAAGAGCTTTCGAGGGTGTGCCAGAATCTGTAAGAATCTGCATCCATTGTAACAACTTTTACGGAGACGGTATCGCCCGTCTTAAAAAACAGGTATTCTTCTGCCGGCTCGGGTATAGTATCTGTAGCGAGGAGTGCAGGAGAAGAACCGCGGAAGAGGATTACTTCAAAGGCCAAGCCGTTAAAATAAGTATCTTCCCATATTGAGGCGTAGCCTTCAACATAGTTCACATCGCGACCGAGGCGTTTGGTGAAATATCTATAATAGTTCTTTTCGTCAGGGTTATCTGTAAATGTTGCATGGAGGGAGCCGATAGTATCGTTTTGATAGGGGTCGGCTACGAACCATATAGTATCGGGGACACAGGGTTCGGTAATTGTAGTAGTAGCGGTATAAACATTTTCATCGATTTCTACGCGCAGGGAATATGAATGGTCAACTTCGCCAACGAATTTGGTACCTGTATATTTAAATGGCGGCCATACGACTTCACCGGTAAAGATACTCGGGTCTATCATAAACACGAGGGTGTCGTCTATTATACCGTTGCTGACGATCACGGTGGCGTCGATTTCAACGAGGTCAAGTAATGCCTCTAAATTTTCCCCGTTGGTATAATCAAGATTCAGTTCTTCAAAAAAAGGTTGGTTATAAGTAATCATCACCCACGGATATTCACCGTTTTCTATATACCCTTCAATTACAGGACGGCGTATATAGTCGTCGGAATCGATTATGATCTCTCTACTACATGAGGCAAACAGAGCCATCAAAGCAATTAGTATCAATCGGGAGTGTTTCATGTTATTTAAATTGTACATTAAAAGCGATAGATGGAAGGATAGGGAAAATAGACACCTGTCTGGCAGATATTTTCATATAGCCCGAAGCCAGGCTCCCGTCCATGGTATAAGTAATGAAATACGGGTTCTTTCTATTATAGGCGTTATATATTGAAAAATTTAAGGTTCCGGAGACTCTTCTCAAGTCGAAGACATTCCAATTTGCCGACAGGTCGAGGCGGTGGTAGCTTGGCATACGCCAAGCGTTATGTTCTCCGTATTCAATCATCACGTTTCCATTGATAATATAAAAGGAGTTCGGAATAGTATAGGCATTACCGCTTGAATATACCCAGACGAGGGAGAAGTTCCATTTATCATTAAGGATATAATTCAGCAGGACAGAGACGTCGTGACGTCTGTCATGACGCGCATAAAATGTCTTACCTTCGAGTATTTCATCGAAGGTACGGGTAGTCCAACTAAGGGTATAAGCGACCCAACCGGTAAATTTGCCGACGGTTTTATTGGCAAAAAGTTCCATACCATAACTCTGACCTTCGCCGGAAGTAAACACATAATCCATATTAGAGCTTATAGCATTAAGCATATTCACATCGGGGTGCATTTCCAGAAGGTTATACATCTTTTTATAATAAAATTCCACCGAGGTCTCCACAGAATTGTCAAGGAAGTTATGAAAATAGCCCAATGAAACCTGATGAGATTTCTGGGGTTTTATAAGGTCGGTAGCGGGGAACCACACATCGGTAGGGAGCGACATATCTGATATCGCCGCGAGGTTTAGACACTGATTATTAAGAGTATAAGATGTTTTTATAGATCCGTTTTTCGAGGTCTTAAATCTTATATTCACGCGTGGTTCAAACAGATGATATGGCGCGACTACTTCGCCTTTGCCATAAACTACGGAGTCGACATTATTAAAATTATAGATATCGTCAATAATATAGCGGGTAAATGGGCCTATTTGGGCGAAGTAATTATATCTCAATCCGCCTATAATTTTCAGCCATGATATCGGGGTCCATTCATCCTGAGCATAAACAGCCGCGTCATGTGCGTACCATTTTGCCGCATCGCCGAGATCGAAGTCGGTATTAAGAGAAGAGGCTTCAATAGCGGAAGGATGAAACCGGTGGAAGATATATGAGGCGCCGACTTTAAAAACATTGGAAGAATCCGGTTGCCACAGCAGATGTATATCGCCTTTATAGTCTCTTATTGCCGATAGCATCTGCATGGAATAGGCCTGTTCCTCGCCGGAGAGGTTCATCTGATAATCCGAGATAGCAGTGGAGACTCCGAGGGATAGGTTGTTGGTAAAGAGATGGTTCCATTTAAGTGCGCCGATACCGTTACTCCAGTTGATATTATATCCGTATGTTCTGTCGTCGTCGGCAAATTTGAAGAGGTCTTTACCGTAATAGCCTGTAAGTGAAAGCACGTCTTTTTTTGAAAGTCTGAACGTAAGTTTCCCGTTAAGGTCGTAGAAATAGCATCCTATACCTTCGAATGCCGTATTTTTTATAAAAGGGCTCATAATAACATCGGCATAAGTACGACGTGCAGCGAATGCGAAAGAGGATTTTTCTCTTTGGATAGGGCCTTCCACTTGAACATGAGATGAGAGGAGTCCGACACCTATTTTAGCCTTATATCTCTCCATGTCGCCGTCGAGGGTAGTGATATTGAGCACCGACGACATTCTCCCTCCATATTCCGGAGCGAGTCCGCCCTTATATATCTCCGCCGAGTTGATGACATCGGCATTAAAGACCGAGAAAAAGCCGGCGGCGTGAGAGGGATTATACACTGTAGCGCCGTCGAGGAGTATCATATTCTGATCAGAACCGCCGCCGCGGACATAGAAGGTATTGCTTCCTTCACCTCCGGATTGAATTCCGGGCAGCAGTTGAATTGTCTTCAGAATATCGGTCTCTCCGAAAAGGACGGGAATCACTTCCACTCTTTTCATAGGCAGATCTATAAGGCCCACTTTGGCACTCTGCACATTCGCATCCTCTCGTTTTCCGGTAATCTCCACCAGAGAGGCAGATACGGCGATTTCATGAAGTTCGATAAGAACGGTCATATCCTTACCTAATATTACAATATCTGAGTAAGGCTCATAGCCCAAATATGAACACATAAGTGTATAGGTACCTGCGGTTTCACGTATAAGAAATTTTCCATCCTCGTCGGTAGCTTCGCCCTGTAATGTTTCCTTAAAAAACACATTAGCCTCATACAACGGTTCTCCCGTCTTTGCATCCACCACTTTACCCTGCAGGGAAAAAGATGTCTGCGAAAATGTCTGTAGTGAAAACAGGAGGCACAATACCGATAACCATAAAATTTTTTTCAATCTAAACAATCTTGGCTGCAAAGTTATTAATTTATTCCATTATATTTGCATTTAGATTGCATTGTCAAATAAAATAAAATGAAATACATTCGCTTCATAATATATCTTTTTGCCGCCATCATCTTTTGTTGCTGCGCAAATGAAGTCGCACTGACAGGAGGTCCTAAGGACACCACTCCGCCGGTACTCGTGGAAGACAAGCCTGCAAACTTCAGTACTAATTTCAACTCCGGCGAAGTAGTTCTTGAATTTGATGAATATATCTCTCTAAAAAATATAAATCAGAAGATGATTATTTCACCGCCTTTCAAAGAAGACCCGACGATTACGCAAAAGGGGAAGAAGGTAATCATAAAGCTCAAAGAACCTGTAAAACCTAATACCACCTACTGTTTCAATTTCAACGATGCCATTGTCGACTATAATGAGAGTAACCCGTTAAAAAATTTCTCTTATATCGTTTCCACCGGGACTTACATAGATTCTTTAGCTTTTTCAGGGATTATTAAAGACGCGTTTACGCTCAAGCCCATTGAAAATGCGCTTGTCGCCTTATATCTTGATCTTTCCGACACTGCGTTTAAGACCACGAGGCCTTATTATATCGCGAAAACAGACAAGGAGGGAAAATATTCTTTCGCCCATTTGAAAGACACGGTTTTTAACATTTTTGCTCTTGTTGACCAGAACAATTCGATGACTTACGATTTAATCACCGAAGGCATCGCTTTTATCGACTCTTCTTTTTGCATCAGGGACAGTTTAATGAAGATTGATCTGTTGTGTTTCACGGAGACTGACACCATTCAGAAGATTATAGAGAAGAAGATTTTGCAGTCAAACACCACAAGGTTAATTTTCAAATTTCCGCCCAAAGAGCCGAGGATAGAATTTTACAACGAGGTGCCTGACATCCAAGAGATGTCATTCAGCAAGTTTAAAGACACTATAACCATACAGACCACCGGCATAGACACTGCGTTTATGGTTGTCTATGATGGCAGCAGATACATTGATTCGTTGAGACTTATTGTCAACAACGAGAGGTTGGCTTCAAAATCCAAGTTGACGTTTACGTCAGGATTTCAGGCAAAGACTTATTACAAATCTAATTTGTTTATCAAGAGCAACAACATTCTCGACAGTCTTATCATTGATTCCATTATGACGGTTTCGTCTATTGACACTATTTCCGACACATCATATTGTAAGTTGAAGTATGCCGATTCATCTAAGATGTCATTATGTATTGATGCGACTTTACAGCCGTTATACAAATATCAGTTTTCGCTTCCGGATTCCGCGGCGAAGGACATTTTCGGATTATACAGCGGGAAATTTTCCGGGCTGACGACGATTACAGATGAAAACGAGTACGGCAATGTTATAATAAATGTGATAGCAGGGCAGGACTCCGTTATTGGTATTACCGGTTGCAGTAATTTCATTGTAGCGTTATATAACAAAGACAAGGCTATCATGGAGAGGGCTATTGACATGACTGCATCAGACAGCGTTCAGGTAAAATTTCCGTTACTATCTCCCAAGGAATATTCGATAGTTATTATTTACGATAAGAATGGCGACGGGGAGTGGACAACGGGGGATTATGCCACACGTCGTCAGCCGGAGAAGGTTGAATATCCGAAGACGATAACCGTAAAGAGCAAGTGGGACATTGAAGAGAGAATACAAGTAATAAAATAATTTTCCGATATTTATAATTATTCAGATTTTCTTCAGAATTGAGTTACATCTTTGCACTGTAAAAATTATAAATTAAAAAATTCAGATTATGAAAAGAGTATTAATTGTAGCGGCATTATTTTCCGTCTTCACATTTCAAAGTTGTAAAAAGCCAGATTCATTAGTAGACTTAAGTCAGTTACCGACAGTGTCGCAGGAGGTAATTGCAACACATTTTGGGGACTATGAGGTCTCACATATTTTAAAGGACGCTGATCTTTTTATAGTAACTTACACAGCGACATTCACGACAGGTGATGACATAGAGTTTAACAAGAAGGGTGAGTGGGAAGACATCAACTGTGAATACACGAGGGTACCGGAGTCGATAATTCCGGCGGAGATTTTAGTGTATGTCAGCGACAAGTTTCCGAACAATTACATTGTTAAGATTGAGAAGGATCGCAGTAAGTATGAGGTAACGTTAGACAGTGACTTTCAGATCATTTTCGGCAGCAATTACAATGTAGTGAGATATGGAGATTAGGGGACAGTTCCGAGGAGATATAAAAACAAAAAAGCCCGTTAATACGGGCTTTTTTTTATAAAAAGAGGCGACTACCTACTCTCCCACTTGCGCAGTACCATCGGCGTGAGCGGGCTTAACTTCTCTGTTCGGAATGGG
>JAQVPY010000137.1 GCA_028701815.1 Bacteroidales bacterium
CTTATACTAAACGTATGGAGGAATAATTATGGAAAACGATGTAAACAAACTTACTAAAGAAGATTTTGTCAGCGCCCAGATGGTTAAATGGTGCCCGGGTTGTGGCGACCACTTTATTATTGCTTCGCTCGAAAGTATTTTACCGCAATTAGGTAAAAAGAAAGAAGACCTCTTGGTTATATCTGGTATCGGATGCTCTTCAAGAAGCCCTTATTATGTAAATACATACGGATTTCACGGGATCCACGGCAGAGCATTGCCTATTGCTTCAGGGGCTAAAATAGCTAACCCTAACCTCAGCGTATGGGTTACCACCGGTGACGGCGACTGCCTCGCTATCGGAGGAAACCATTTTATCCATTGCCTGAGACGTAATATGGATATTAAGGTTATACTCTATAATAACCAGATTTATGGCTTGACAAAAGGACAATATTCTCCTACTACTCCTATGGGAAAGATTACGAAAACTTCTCCTATGGGAACAATAGAAGAGCCTTTTAATCCCGGCGAACTCGCTATCGGCGCCGGTGGTACTTTCTTCGCCCGCGCCCTCGACGTAAACCCGAAACTCCAAATGGAAGTTATGCTCGCCGCCGCTAAACATAAAGGAACTGCCTTTATGGAAGTGCTCCAAAATTGCGTGATTTTTAATAACGGCGCTCATGCTTATATCAATGATAAAGAGTTTAAAGCTGACCGTCAAATTCACCTCGAAGACGGAAAACCAATGCTCTTCGGGAAAAATATGGATAAAGGTCTGAAGTTATGTAAAAACAGTACTAAACTCGAAGTCGTTACCTTAGGTGAAAATAATATCACTATCGATGATATCCTCGTTCATAATCCTCATCAGGAAGATAGAGGCGTGCATTTAATGCTTGCACAAATGAAAGCCCCTGAATACCCCGTTGCAATGGGCGTTATCAGAGACGTGGACAAACCGGTGTATAGCGAGTTGCTTGAGGGCCAGATTGCAGAAGCAAAACAGAAAACAAAGTTCCATTGTGTTCAAGACCTGCTTAATTCCGGAAATACTTGGAATGTGGAATAATTTTAATTAATAGAAATAAAAAAGGCACCTCAAAGGGTGCCTTTTTTGTTGTAATGCTTTTATGTTATTTGCGTTTTTCGCAAGTGACAAGTTTCCAAACACCGGCTGATAAAGCTGCACCTACAAACGGAGCTGCTATGAAGAGCCAAAGCTGCTGAAGGGCAACTCCACCCTCAAAGATAGCCGGACCTATGCTACGTGCAGGGTTTACAGATGTCCCTGTGATAGGAATACAAACAATATGTACGAGTACTAAAGTTAAACCGATCGCGAGTCCTGCTAATGAAGGATTGCCTCTTTTGCTGTCGGTAACGCCGAGAACAACTAATACAAAAACAAATGTAAAAAACATCTCAGCAAGAAAAGCCATGAGCATCGAAGAGTCTGGACTAACGGCATTTGCTCCGGTTGTGGTAACGTAAGCTCCTATTGGCTTTGATCCGGTACGAACTAATAGATAAAGAATCAAAGATCCTAAGATGGCTCCAATAACCTGGAAAATCATATACATCGCTGCATCTTTACCGCTTATTCTACCGGTGAGCAGACAGCCTAACGTGATGGCCGGGTTGATGTGACAACCGGAAATGTTCCCAATAGCATAAGCCATGGCAACAACCGATAATCCGAATGCAAAAGCAACAGTCAACACTTGTGCTGTTGTTCCGCAACCGCCATTGAAGATTGCACTCCCGCAACCCATAAGGACCAACACCATGGTCCCAATCATTTCAGATAAATACTTTTTCATATCATTAAAATTTTGGTTATATATTATAAATTATTTCCTGTCCACTGACCACTGACCACTGTCCACCACTCAATCTCTCCTCCCCATAAACATGAATATATAGTACAGCAGGGTGGCAAGAGAAGATAAGGCGGCGACAAGATAAGTGCGTGCAGCCCATTTTAATGCGTCTTTTGCATGCTCATATTCAGTCCCCGAAGTAATTCGAGTGGCATTTAACCACTGAAGCGCGCGATCGGAAACATTGTATTCTACCGGTAAGGTGACTAACGAAAAAATGGTGGTGATGGCAAATAAACCTATGCCTAAGGCTATCAGCCAGAGACCTGCATATTTCCCTATCTGCAACAGAGCCATGCCTCCGAGAAGTATCCAAGGCGATAAGTTGGAACCGAACTGAACGGCGGGGACCATAAAAGACCTCAACTTTAACCATGCATAATCGGTGGCATGCTGTACTGCGTGTCCGCATTCGTGCGCAGCTACCGCCGCCGCACTTACGCTGCATGAGCCGTAAACGCTCTCACTTAAGTTGACAGTCTTTGTCCTTGGATTGTAAAAATCTGTCAAATGTCCCTTGACGCTAACTACCCGGACGTCATTAATACCATTATCGCGGAGCATCTTTTCCGCCACATCTCTCCCCGTCATCCCATTTATTAAGGGCTCCTTTGAATACTTTTTGAATCGTGCTTGTAAAGTATTACTTACAACCAGACTCAAAATCATAAAAACGCCGAAAATTAACCAATACAATGTCATTATTTTTTTAGTTTTAGTAGTTGCAAATGTATATATTTTTTACCTTTGTAGAAAATTTTTTTAATATTTTCACTATGGCAAAGGAATTGACTACAACAAACGATGAGCTTGTAGCCGTTATTAAAGAACTTGTTAAAATATTCCGACTCGAGAGAATACTGTATATTTCAACCATACTGATTTCTTTAATAGTTCTATTCGCTTGCGCTGTAACTCTCCTGATAAAAGATTTTTCTTCAAATGTGGGAGAGGTTATAGGCTTGTGCGGCTCTACAGGCGTTATCTCTTATACCTGCGGTAGATTTCTCCACATGTGGAGCGATACCATTACAGTTGTCACAAAACATTTTAAAAGCAAAGAATTATGACAGACACGGATATTAAAAATAAGGTAAGTAAAACCGGAAATATTATAAGTGCCTTAGGCGCAATTGTCGCATTAATAGCTATTATTTTACTCCTCTTTGTAAATAATAGCAACAGAAAAAAAATTGGCACCCTTGAAAAGGAGAATGATGCGCTTAAAATCGAACTTAAACATTATGTCGAATAAATAATAATCTTTTTTTATATGAAAAAAATATTAGTAATCTGTGCCGCCGCTTGCTTGTGTATGGTGGCCTGTAAAAACGAAAAAACCGTGGAGAATCCTTTTCTAAAACCTTATGACACTCCTTATGGTGTTCCACCATTCGATGTTATCAAACTTGAACATTTTATGCCCGCCTTCCAAGTGGCAATGGAAAAACATAACCGCGAAATAGACGCAATAACAAAAAATAGAGCCGTTCCCGATTTCGAAAATACCATACTGGCCTTCGATAAATCCGGAGAAGACCTCGACAGAGTGTCCCTCGCTTTTTATTGTCTTGTCTCTAATGATATAAATGACAAAATTCAAGCTCTCGCTGAAGAATTGTCTCCTATAATGTCGAAACATTATGATGAGATAACCCTAAACAGCGCTCTCTTCGCTAAAATAAAAGAAGTTTATGATACACGTAATGATAGAGGTCTCGACCCGTATCAAATTCGTACCATTGAAAAATATTATGAGGACTTTACCCGTAATGGAGCCAATCTATCCCCCGAAGATAAAGAAAAGTTGAAAGAGATAAATTCTAATTTGGCTGCAGCCTGTCTTAAATTTGACAATAATCTTCTTGCAGAGACCAACAATTTCAAGATGTTTTTAACCAATCCCGAAGACCTCGCCGGTCTGCCCGCCAATGTTGTAGATGCTGCCGCCTTAGCTGCAAAAAACGAGGGAAAAGAGGGTCAGTGGCTCTTTACCGTTAAAAAACCTTCTATGCTCCCATTCCTGCAGTTCTCTTCTAATAGAGACCTAAGAGAAAAGCTCTATCGTGGTTACTTTATGCGCTGTAATAACGATAATGAATACGATAATAAAGCCCTCATCAATGAAATCACAGACCTGCGTGTGGAAAAAGCTAAAGTGCTCGGATTCCAGTCGTTTGCCGAATATAATATTTCGAAAAATATGGCTAAAACCCCAAAGGCAGTCTTCGATTTTATTAATTCTATCTGGTATCCGGCCCTCGAAGTAGCAAAACAGGAACGTGATGAGATGCAGACAATGATTATTAAAGACAGCGATAAATTTCAACTCGCATCATGGGACTGGTGGTATTATGCCGAGAGAATCCGTCAACAGAAATATGACTTCGATGAAAGCGTGCTGAAACCTTATTTCAGCCTCGAAAACGTAAGAAACGGGATGTTCCTTTTAAGTAATAAGCTTTATGGTATAAACTTCAAAAAATTGGACAATATACCGGTGTATCATCCTGACGTTGAGGTTTTTGAAGTTACTGAAGCTGACGGCTCTTTAGTCGGACTTCTGTACCTCGATTATTTCCCTCGCGCAGGAAAAGGACAGGGCGCGTGGTGCTCGGAACTTAGAAACGGCGGGGCCGATATAGATGGTAATCGAATTTACCCTATTATGACTATCACCTGTAATTTTACGGAACCTACCGAGACGGAGCCTGCACTGCTGACATTTGACGAAACGGAAACACTCTTCCACGAATTCGGTCACGCTCTGCAAGGATTATTCTCCTATAGCCCTTATTCACGTCTTTGTGGCAATATGCCACGTGATATGGTTGAATTGCCGTCACAAGTCATGGAAAACTGGTGCAGCGAGCCGGAAATGCTTAAGCTGTATGCAAAACATTATAAAACAGGTGAAGTGATCCCTGATGAACTGATAGAAAAAATCCAAAACAGTGCTACGTTCAATACCGGTTTTAATACTACAGAGTTACTTGCCGCTACTCTCCTCGACCTCAATTGGAATAATCGCGTGAGAACAGGTAAAGTTAATGTTAACTCCTTCGAGAAGAATTATTTGAAAAATGAGGGACTTATAGATGAAATACTCCCGCGTTACAGATCGACTTATTTCTCTCATTCATTTACCGGCGACGGTTATGCTGCCGGATATTACGTATATACATGGGCTGAAGTACTCGACAAAGATGCTTTCAACGCTTTTAAAGAATCTAATGATATCTTTAACCAGGAGCTGGCAGCTAAATTCCGTAAATATATCCTTACCGAATGCGGAAACGACGAACCTATGACTCAATACAGAAATTTCCGCGGTCAAGACCCTGATAACACTCCTTATCTAAAAGCCCGCGGATTGTATAATGTACAGTAAAGACGAAGCAAAACAGATCTCTTCCGAGTTTTGGACAGAGTTTAAAAAGTATTCTAAGAGACGAAGAAAATCAAAATGGATGATGCAGGATACCGGCATCGCCAAAGTAAATCTGAAATTTGAGGTCGACGAGCAAAAAGCCCGCGTGGGCATTGATATTATTGCTAACGACCTCGAAAAAAGAATCTATTATTATGAGAAATTCGAAAGTCTGAAAACTATATTAGAGACTGCTTTGGGTCAAAAACTTATCTGGGACCTCGAATATCCTGTTACAGATAAAAAAGAAATGGCCAAAATTTATCTCGAGAAACAAAATGTTAGCCTTTATGATAAAAATTCCTGGGAGGAAATATTCGCCTTTTTTTATAAAAATATGCGTATTCTTGAAAAGATCTATAATGAATATTTCGATTTTATAAAATATGATCCCCTGTATGGGACTAATTAACTGCTGATGAAAACAATAAAAATTTTTTGTGAAAACACAAAAGAGGAAAGAGAATATCCGGTAGGCACCGACCTGCATTATATTGCAGGAGACCTTAAAATAAACATAAATAATGGCATCCTCGGGGCTTATGTCAACAATAAACCCCGCGAAATGGACTTCTGCCTTATTTCACCCGCTAACATCAAATTTTTTGGGTTGGATTGTAGCGACGGCCAG
>JAQVPY010000138.1 GCA_028701815.1 Bacteroidales bacterium
TATTATCGGATGTATGGCCGAACGAATGAAAGAAGAACTGCTCGAGAAAGAACCTGTTGTCGATTTAATTGCCGGCCCCGACACATACCGACATCTGCCGGATATGATTAAAGAACTTACCCCCGATAAGAAGGCGGTGGATACTTTGCTCTCAACCCATGAGACATACGATGACGTGCGCCCGGTGAGAATTAACAGCAACGGCGTGAGCGCCTTTATATCTATTATGCGCGGGTGTGAGAATTTCTGTACCTATTGCGTGGTGCCTTATACAAGAGGTAAGGAACGTAGCCGTGACCCGAAAACTATCGTCAACGAAGCAACCTTTTTAGTCGAAAACGGCTTTAAAGAGGTCACCCTCTTGGGACAGAACGTAAACTCATATAAATGGATTGATGATGCAACCGGCACTGTTACCGATTTTAGCAAACTTATGGCTATGGTGGCTGAAATCAGCCCTAAATTGCGCGTTAGATTCGCCACCTCTCATCCTAAAGACTTGTCCGACGATTTGATAAAGACTATTGCCGTATATGATAATATCTGCAAATATATTCATCTGCCGCTTCAATCCGGCAGCTCCGCAGTCCTCAAACGGATGAACAGAAAATATACGCGCGAATGGTATTTTGACAGAATTACCGCTATCAGAAATATGATCCCAGACTGCGCTGTCAGCACCGATGTTATCGCCGGCTTCTGCGGAGAAACAGAGGAAGATCATCTGCAGACTCTGGAGATGATGAGAAAGGTAGGGTATACTTACGCATATATGTTTAAATATTCGGAACGCCCTAATACCCTCGCCCAACGAAATTTCCCCAATGATGTCCCCGAAGACGTCAAAACCCGCCGCTTAGAGGAAATCATAGAGCTACAACAACAGCTGTCTTATGAGGGCAACAAACAGGACGTGGGTAAAATATTCGAGATCCTCGTAGAAGGCGAATCCAAACGGTCCTCTGACGAATTGTTCGGTCGTAACTCCCAAAATAAGGTCATCGTGTTTGAACGCGAAGATGTAAAGGTCGGCGATTATATTACCGTAAAGGTCACTGATTGTACCGCGGCAACATTACGTGGCATGCGGATTGTGCAATAACTGCAATAGATATTTATTGTGTGAATAATACACAATCGCACAAAAAATTATTCCTGATATCAGTAACTTGTCGTTTGATAAAATTCAATTATTCGATATCGAATGATGTATTCGTATTTGGCTTGGATTTCAGATAGTTGCGACGTGATGTATTTCGATTTCGCCTCGTCATATTCTAAATTTGTGGACTTTCCGGATTCGAATTTGACTTGTGCGTAATCGAGGGATTTTTTCGATGCCTCTACTGCAACCTTAGCCGAGATATACTGGTCTTTTGATGCCGTGGCGTTGTTGTAAGCTTGATATATCTCTTTTACGAGATTCAACTTGGTTTCTTCGAGAGCTATCTCTTTATTCTGCAAATCTATCTGTGATAACTTTATGTTATTACGCGTTGAGCATCTGTTGAAGATAGGAATGCTCATAGAGAGGGACAGCAGTCCGCGCATGTTGTTATTGAGTTGTTCTCCGAAGGGGGAGTTGATATCCTGTTTGAAGGTATAGTAATATCCTGTGCCCCAGCTTGCGCTAAAGCCGACGTATGGGTATAGATTGGATTTTTGTATTCTAATATCTTCATGGCCCTGAGCTATTCTAAACATGGCGGCTTTGATAGCGGGGCGGGTGGAGATACAGCTGTCGAGTAGGTATTGAAGATTGATATCGGTATTTATCAAGTTATTTATTTCATCGGAAGGGTCTATGATGTCGAAATTATTTGCGTTGGCGATATTCATCAGTTGCGCGAGGTCGAGTTTCGACAGCTTATAATTGTTAGCAGCTTTCACAGCGCTTAGTTTATCGTTGGCGAGTGTGGCTTTTGCTTCATAGAGTTCGGAGTCGGATTTTTTTCCGCTGTTGACGAGTTTTTGGATGTTTTCGACTTGCAATTCCGACAGGGCTACCTGTTCATCAGCTACGTTGAGGACTTCTTTGTTGAGGAGCACAGACAGGTAATAGGCGGTGATATTCAGGGAGAGATTTTCTTTTGCCTGTTGCAAGTCTTCGAAAGAAGCATCGAGGCCGAGTTTTTGGGATTTTATCTGTCGGTTGATTTTAAATCCTTGGAATACGGGTATTTCGGTGCCCACTCCCAACGATGTCGAAGTTTGTGAGTTATTGTCGATGATCACGTTGTTTGCTGTCTGGGCGCGTCCGAAGTCGAAATTCTGTCCCAAAGAGGCGTATAGATTAGGCAGGCGGCTCATCTGTGTCGTGTTGAGGTTAATCTTTTCGCTTTCGAGTGAGAGCAGTTGTTTTCTGACGTCGAAATTATGTTCCATGGCATAGCTTATACATTTGTCGAGGTCCCATTTTTCCTGAGCCTTAACAATATTGGCAGATACCAAAAAACAGGCTATAAGTATGATGAGTTTCAGTTTCATTATGATGTCTGTATTATTATTTCGATTTGATTTTAACGTTACCTCTTATAGAGGTTTCTTTATCTATGCCCTCCACGACTTCGATGAATAAACCGTCAGACAGGCCGGTGGTTACCGGTGTTTTTTTGTATTTATTTTCTTGTTCTTTAGCATCGGTAAGGACATATACGAAGGTGCTGTCGTTAGAGAACTCGAGGGTACTTTCGGGGATACTCAGCACATTTTCGTGTCTTTCTGTGATGATTTCGCCGTTAGCGCTGTAGCCGGAGCGGATATAACCGCTGTCGACAGGTTTTACTGCGGCTTTTATCTCAAAGGTAGTAGCGCCATTTTCGAGTGTTCCTTTAGGAGCGATATATTCGAGTATAGCCTGACAACTTGTATTTTGCATTGCGCCGATGGTGAGTTTGACTTCATTTCCTTCTTTAATCCTACCCACTTCCGTCTCGTCGACTTTTCCGATAAAGATGAGGTTATTCATATCTGCGATGGTTGCAATAGTTGTCCCGTCGTTAAAAGTATTTGTCTGAATAACGGAGTTGCCCACTTTTACCGGTATGTTGAGAATCATGCCGGAAATAGTCGATTTAATCTGGGTGTTGCTATACTGTTGGGTGCTTTTCGACATACCTTCTTTAATGATGTCGATTGTTTCCTCCGCGTTAGCTATTTCTTCCTTCGCTTTGAGGTAGCCCGATTCGGTAGTCTCAAATGATTCTGCGGTAACGACTCCCGATTCATAGAGCTTTTTCTCGCGATTATATTGGGTCTCAATCTGTTCCATATTTATCTTGGCGATTTTTAGCTGTGATTCGGCTGAGCTGAGTTGTGATATGTCGGGAACGACTTTAACTTTTGCTATTACTTCTCCTGCTTTAACGAATTGTCCGGATTCTTTATAGATATCGGTGATGATTCCGGATATTTGCGGTTTCAGGAGGACTTCATCGCGGGGTTCTATTTTCCCGTTGATAATAGTCTTTTTCTCAATAGTTCTGTATTCGGGAGAGACCGCTTCATATTCTACTGCTTTAGGTTTGGATTTCTGCCACAGGAAGACAAATGTTCCAACGACAAGGGCTGCTAAGACAATGAACACCAGGATTTTAAAAAACTTTTTCATATAGCTTTATATTTATTTTAATCAATTAATATTATTCATCGCGTAATGCGTCTATTGCTTTAATCTCAAGGGCTTTTTTAGCCGGTATTATTCCCGCCATCATGCCGAAGACAATAATTATTATCAGGGCTGTGATGCCCATCCAGAAAGATATTTGTGGCGATTGGAACATGATGTCTCCGCTTGCGGCCTTTGCTGCCGTCATATTGTCGACAACAGACAGGGCAAGTACTCCGAGAAACAGTCCGAAGATACCCGCGATAGAAGTCAGGGTTACGCTTTCTCCCGTGATCTGTCGTATAATCGACAGCGGTTTAGCGCCTATGGCGCGTTTGACACCTATTTCTTTTGTCCTCTCGCGTACGGAGACGAGCATGATGTTGCTGATACCTATTACGCCGGCGAGAAGAGTTCCGATACCTACAAGCCATATAAGAAAATTTATGCCGAGAAACAGCATGTCGAAACTTTTCAGCACTTCTTTCATATTGAAGCTGCTTACAGCGAGATCGTCTTCCGGTGCTATCGTATGTTTCTGCTTGATAATAGATTTTATCTTGTCCTCTACAACTGCTATGTCTGCGTCATCGTAGGCGGCTATTGTGATTAATGAGATGGAATTGCCGTAGTTTTCAACTTGTTGCAGTGTCGTCATCGGGATATATATACTTTCCGAGGCGTTTCCACCTATATTGACGTACCCGGATGCCTTAACAATCCCTATTACGATGTAATATATGCCGTCGATAGAAATCTGTTTTCCTATCGGTTCTTCTTCATTAAAGAAAATTTGTGAGTAAACATTCTGACCCAATATGCAGACTTTTCTTTTTTCTCTGATGTCTATAGGATTGAAAACGCGACCTTTTACTAAGGTTTGTTTGTCGATATTAAAGTAGTCTTCGCCGGTACCCATAACGGAAAAGGATAAGCTTTTCTCGTTATATGTGACCGTCTTGTTGTCGTTTCCATTCAAGCCGCTGACATATTGAACTTCGGGAATGTTTTTCTTTACGATTTCGATATCTTCATTAGTAAGACTCCAATAACGACCGGCGTTGAATCCCTTATAGGCTACACTTGTTCGGTCAGAAAAAATAAATGTAGAGTTCTTCGGCATATTTTGTATTCCGGCGACGAAGCCCGAATGGAAGCCTTTGCCTATACCTAATAATACTACGAACATAAACATGCCCCAGAAGACACCGAAGGCTGTTAACAGACTCCGGCTCTTATTGCGGCTGATTGACTGCCATATTTCTTTATATCTATCTAAATCGAACATGTCTTACTCGTTTCTTAGTGCTTCTATCGGTTTTACTCTTACTGCTTTGCGTGCGGGGAAGTATCCTGCGAGGGTGCCTGCAATAACAAGTATTGCCGTGGCAGCGAGAACTATCCCCATGTCGACACCGGGGTCTTTTATCGGGATGTTGGATGCGCCGCTTTTGGCTAAGATATTACTGATGACTTCTGTTACCATTATCCCGCAAATCATACCGATATATCCGAATAAGGATGTGATAATGAGCGCTTCGGTAACAATCATGGTGATGATGGAATTGGGCTTCGCCCCTATAGCTTTTCTGATGCCTATCTCCTTGGTCCTTTCTCTGACGGTAATAAGCATGATGTTGCTTACTCCTACAATACCGGCAATCAGCGTCCCGAGGCCTATGGCCCAAATGAAAATATCTATTGCGTTGAATAATTTAACCGATTGCAGATAATTCTCCATCTGATTCCAGACATATATCGCCCATTTGTCGCTCGGATCGAATAGATGTCGCAGACTCATACGTTTTACGACCTTGTCGTTGAATGCTTCGTTGGCTTTTATGGTATTAAGCCCGTTGACGGTAACAACCATTTCGCGCATAGACCTTGAATTATATACCGTCTGTGCCGTGGACAGAGGTATGAAGGCGTTGGTCTGCCATGTATTTTCCTTTTTATAAACACCTATGACTTGAAATGGAATCCCGTCGATGACCGTATATCGGCTTATGGGAGATTCATCCTTGAAGAGAGATACTGCGTCACGTTCAGAAAGGACTATAACTTTTCTCGATTCGCGGATGTCTAACTTGTTTATATTCCTCCCATGAAGAATATCTATTTCGTCGATATCGAAGTATTCGGGGATGACGGCTTGTATATTGCTGCTGACATAATTTGTCTGAGTGGAGATCTCTTTGTAGCCGACACGAAATACAGGAACAACCTGATCGACTTCGGCGAAGCAGTTGGCGACAAATACTGAGTCGCTGTTGTCCATCCTTATAGGTGTGTTTTTTGACGTGCCCATATAT